>VGTA01000534.1 GCA_016874875.1 Deltaproteobacteria bacterium
GAGGCGCGCGTGGCGGATTCGGTGGAGGCGGCGCTCCGGTGGGGGCAGGGGCGCCTGATCGTGTCGGTGCTGAGCGGCGCGGGGCACGCCGACAAGCTCTACAGCCGCGACCGCACGTGCCTGCGCTGCAACCTCAGCTTCCCGGAGCTGAGTCCGCAGTCGTTTAGCTTCAACAGCCCCCTCGGCATGTGCCCCGCCTGCAACGGGCTCGGCACCGCCCTCGAGATGGACCTCCGCAAGCTGATCCCCGAGCCCGCCACGCCGCTCCTGCAGGGCGCCGTGAAGCCGTGGCAGAACATCCACACCAGCCACGCCAACAAGTGGGCGCTGCTGGTGATGGAGGCAGCGATGGAGCGCCACGGGGCGCCTAAGGACGCCTCGCTGCTCGACCTCACCGAGGCGCAGCGGGCCGTGATTCTCCACGGCGACCCCGAGGAGCTCACGATTCACGTGAGCAGCAAGGCGGGGCGCAAGCACACCCTCAAGGGCACCTGGGAGGGGATTCTGCCGCTCTCGCTGCGCCGCTGGCGCGAGACGGAGTCCGAGGAGACGCGGGAGCGCTACGCGGAGTTCTTATCGGACGCGGCCTGCGGCACCTGCCGAGGGGAGCGCTTGCGCCCCGAATCGTCGGCGGTGGTGCTGGGGGGCGTGTCGCTGCCGCGCCTCAACGAGCTCACCATCGAGGCGGCGCACGCGCACCTCAGCGCCCTCCCCCTCTCGCCCCGGCAGGTCAAGATCGCCGAGGAGCTGCTCAAGGAGATTCTCCACCGCCTCGGCTTCCTCAAGGGGGTGGGGCTGACGTACCTGAGTCTGAGCCGCCCGGGGCCCACGCTGAGCGGGGGGGAGGCGCAGCGCATTCGCCTGGCGAGTCAGCTGGGCAGCGAGCTGACGGGGGTGCTCTATATCCTCGATGAGCCCTCGATCGGGCTGCACGCGCGCGACAACGCGCGGCTGATCGAGGCCCTGTGCGCGCTGCGCGACGTGGGCAACAGCGTGCTCGTGGTGGAGCACGACCTCGAGCTGATGCGCGCCTCGGACTGGCTGATCGATTTTGGGCCCCTCGCCGGGCGGCTCGGCGGGGAGGTGGTGGCGCAGGGGACGCCGGCGGAGGTGGCGGCGCACCCCACGAGTCTGACGGGGCTCTACATGTCGGGGCGCCGCGCCCTGCCCACCTCCGCCCGCCGCGCGCCGGACCCCGACCCGGCGGGGCGCTGGCTCTCGCTCCTCGGCGTCACCGCCAACAACCTCCGCGATGTGGACGCCCACTTTCCCGTGGGGCTGTTCACCTGCGTCACGGGGGTGAGCGGGGCGGGCAAGAGCACGCTGATCGGGCAGGCGCTCGAGCCCCTCGCCGCGCAGCGCCTCAACGGCGCCAAGGGCGCCCCGGTGCCGTGCCGTGAGGTGCGCGGCCTAGAGCGCTTTGATAAGTGCGTGCACATCGACCAGAGTCCCATCGGGCGCACGCCGCGCAGCAACCCCGCCACCTACACGGGGCTGTGGGATGAGGTGCGCGCGGTGTTCGCGGAGCTGCCAGAGGCCAAGACGTATGGGTTTAAGGCGGGGCGCTTTAGCTTTAACGTGGCGGGGGGGCGCTGCGAGGCGTGCGCGGGGGCGGGGGTGACGTGCGTGGAGATGCACTTCTTGGCGGACGTGTATGTGCAGTGCGACGTGTGTAAGGGGCGCCGCTTTAATGACGCGACGCTGCGCGTCAAGTACCGCGACAAGAGCATCAGCGACGTCCTCGACCTGAGCATCGACGAGGCGGCGGAGCTGTTTGGCAAGCACCCGCGCCTGGCGCGCGCCCTGCGGACGCTGCAGGAGGTGGGGCTGGGCTACGTGAGCGTGGGGCAGCCCGCCACCACGCTCTCGGGGGGCGAGGCGCAGCGCGTGAAGCTCTCGCGCGAGCTCGCCAAGCGCGCCACGGGGCGCACGCTCTATATCCTCGATGAGCCCTCCACGGGGCTGCACCCCGAGGACATCCGCAAGCTCCTCGAGGTGGTGCAGCGCCTCGTGGACGCGGGCAACACGGTGGTGATGATCGAGCACAACCTCGAGATCATCCGCACCGCCGACTGGGTGATCGACCTCGGGCCCGAGGGCGGGGCGGGGGGGGGGCAGGTGCTGGCGGCGGGCTCGGTGGAGGAGGTGATGGCGTGCCCGCGGAGCCACACGGGGCGTTTTTTGCGCGCGCTCGCCTAGCGGCGGCCGTTGAGGGGCGCGCGGGCCTGGAGGTAGCTGGTGAGGACGGTGACGCCCACGCTCAGGACGTGGCTCTTGGCCACGTTGCGCCCCCACAGCACCTGCGCGTAGTTGACCCCGAGCTCCACGTCGCGCTGCGGGCGGACGAGGAGGCCGATGGGGAGCGAGAGCAGGTCGCGGTCGAGCGTCACCTCGATGAGCTCGAGGAGGCGCGGGTCGCCGTAGTCGGCGGCGGGGAGCGTGGCGTCCTTGGCGGCGACCGAGACGCCGATCACGCGCCCGCGCGTCACCGCCTTCTCCCCAGCGAGGCCCACAAAGACGAGGAGCCAGGGGCGCAGCGACTGCCCCGCCTTGAGCTCGCCCACGAGGGCGTCGCCGGCGCCGTTGAGGCGGACGCGGAGGCCGCCCGAGGCGCGCGCGAAAAATCCCCCGCCGGTGCCGAGCCCGGCGTGGAGCATGGGCGTAAAGGCGAACGCGCCGTCGCCGAGGGTGACGTCGTCGCGGATGTTCTCGGGGGCCACGTAGCGCCCCACGTCGCTCACGAAGGCCTTGACGCTCGCCGGGCGGTCGCCGAACGTCCCCTCCGGGGGCGCGTACCCCGCGGGCGCCGTGACGCCGAGCTCGAGCGACATGACGAGGGGCGCGGTCATGAGTCTCAGGCGCGCCGCCAGCCCAACGTCGGCCACCCCGACGGCGCTCTGGTTGAAGTTGAGGATGTTGCGCTGGTAGTGGTCATACGCCGCCTCGCCGCTGAGCGCGGTGGGGTTGAGGATCACGGGGTCTGACTGGTAGGTGACCTCGCGCAGAGGCAGCGACACCTCAAGCTCAAGCCACTCCGAGAGGCCGAGGCGCGCCCCGAGGGAGTAGGTGTTGGCGGAGTACTGCCCGTTGAGCGAGAAGGGGGTGAGGCGCCCCGTGGAGGCGAGGAACTCGTCGCGGGCGTAGGCGTAGTCGTAGCGCGCGCTGAGGGTGACGGCGCCCGGGGGCAGCAGCCAGGGGCTGGCGGCGGCGCGGCGGACCGCCCCGCTCGCGCCCCAGAGCGCGAGGGCGAGGGCGAGGGCGAGCGCGAGGGGCGTGGGGCGCGCCAAGCGGCGCGAGGGCGTCTGCGCGGGCGCGAGGCGCGGGCGGGCGCTCAGCGAGCGGGAGGGGCAAGCGGAGAGGGTCATCGAGGGCCCTTTGGTGGAGGGGAGATCGCGCCTAACCCAAGAGGCTCCAGGGCGCGCTCGGGCGCACCCTCTCACAGAGGGCGCGTCTGAGGGGAGCGAAAAGCGCCCAAGTGCACACCCGCTCGCAACAACCCCCCACAAGGGAGGGCGG
>VGTA01000535.1 GCA_016874875.1 Deltaproteobacteria bacterium
AATCAGCTCTGGCACGCGCTGAGCGTCACCTGGTGCGCCGACGAGGCGCGCTGCCCCGAGATCACCCCGCAGGACCGCGTCTATGAGGACGGCGAGTACGGCAACTGACCGCGTCAGGTCCACACGCACACAGGAGCGCACGCTATGAAGCTCATCACCCGCCTCGCGGGCCCCTCTCCCCTCTCCCTCCTGCTCGCCGTCGCGTGCGGGCTCGGCATCGGGCTCGCGCAGGGGTGTGACAGCGGCGGCGGCGGCCTGCGCGCGGCGGGGGACCCGTCGCTGCTGGTGCTGCCCGACCCCGTGGTCTTTAACGCGGCGCCCATCGGCGCGGAGGTGTCGCGCGAGCTGCTGCTCCGCAACACGGGCAGCTCTGACCTCATCGCGCTGTCGTTCACGCTCTCCAATGAGCTGAGCGGGCGCGAGTTCCGCGTGGTCACCCCTGAGCTGCCGCTGGTGATCGCCGCCGGCGCGGAGACGCCGGTGACGCTCGTGTACACCCCGCAGGACGCGGGGCTCGACAGCGGGGCGCTCTTGATCGAGAGCAACAGCCGCGAGGGGCGCCTCACGCGCGTAGAGATTCTCACGGTGGAGTCGGAGGGGGAGCTGCTCTACCCGTCGACGGTGGACGTGTTCTTGGGGCCGTGCGACGAGTCGATCACGCAGGTGGTGGCGTTCTCCAACCTCGGCACCACGCAGGTGCGCGTCACGGGGGTGCGCCTGAGCGATGACTCGTCGGGGGGCTTTGAGGTGGTGGGGACGCGGGTGACGGAGGGGGGCGCGGAGGTGGAGGGGGCGGGGCTGGAGGTGGCGCAAGGGCAGCGCCTAGAGGTGGAGGTGCGCTACTCGCGCGCCAACGACGGCGATGACCGCGCCACCCTCGAGGTGTCATACGAGGGCGACGAGGGGGCGCCGCACACGGTGACGCTGCGCGGGGCGGAGCTGACGCCGCGGGTGGACGTGCTGCCGGAGAGCGTGGAGTTCGGGGCGGTGGACCTTGGGCAGGAGACGCCGGTGCAGCAGGTCTTCCTCACCAACAACGGCACGAGCGCCCTGCGCGTGCGGTCGCTGGCGCTGGCCATCAACGACCCGGCGGTCAACGCGCAGTTCACGCTCCACGACGTGCCGGTGGCGGCCGGCGAGGAGCTCGAGCTCCTGCCGGAGCAGACGATGAGCTTTGGCGTGAGCTACCGACCCGCTCAGCCCGGGCTGCACCGCACGGCGGTGGCGGTGAGCTTTGGGGAGTGCGAGGGGCAGGTGACGGTGCCGCTGAGCGGTCGCCTGCGCGAGCCCTGCCTGCAGATCGCGCCGCAGATGGTCAACTTTGGGGTGGTGGCGCAGGGGCAGCCGAGCGCGCCGAATCTGCTCGAGGTGCTCAACTGCGGCGACACCGACGTGGACGTGACGGAGGTGGCGCTCAGCGCGGGCGCGGCGGAGGAGGGGTTCGCGTGGCGCTGGGTGGAGGCGGGGCGCGCGGCGCCGTTCTCGCTAGCGCCGCGCATGGCGGCGCAGCTCGAGGTGAGCTACACCAACAACCGCCTCGCGGAGGGGCAGTCGGCGAGCGCCACCCTCGCGGTGCGCAACTCCACCCCCGCCGCCCCGTCGCTCGACGTGCCGCTGACGGTGGTGGGGGGCGGGGTGCCGAGCTGTGACCTGCGCGTGGTGCCCGACCGCATGAACTTTGGGCTGGTGAGCCGCGGGCGGGCGATGGCGCGCGAGCTCCGCGTCCTCAACGTGGGGACGGGCACGTGCGAGCTCCGCCGCCAGGAGATCACGCCGCTGTTCGCGATTCCCATCCCGGGGTTCAACACGGTCAAGTTCACCCTCACGCGCCCCGTGGCGGGGACGTCGGCGGCGGCGGGGCAGTTCTTGCCCTTTGAGGTGACGTATCGACCAGACGTGTTCGCCAACGACGTCGCCACCTACAACCTCACCTATTTTGACCCCTTCACGCGCCAAGAGAAGGTGGCCACGGCGGAGCTGTCGGGGGTGGCGGGGGAGAGCAACATCGAGGTGATTCCGGGGCGGCTCGACTTTGGGCGCGTGACGGCGGGGCAGTGCGCCTCGCGGGAGGAGCGCGTGACGGTGTACAACACGGGCCTGGTGGAGCTGTGCATCACCGACCTGCGCTTTGAGGGGCCGGGGTGCGGGGAGTTCTTTGTGGTGGAGCGCCCGGTGGCCAACGCGGACGGCTGCATCACGGTGACGCGCAACCGCCCCGCCGACGTGACGCTGGTGTATGAGCCGGGCGCGCTCGGGGCGGATTCGTGTGATTTGGTCTTTGTGTCGGACGCGGCGGATTCCCCTGAGCTGCGCGTGCCGCTCTCGGGGGAGGGCGTGGCGTCGAGTCGGCAGGTGGACGAGTTTGTGCAGACGAGCGGGCAGACGGTGGACGTGCTGTTCGTGGTGGACAACTCGGGGTCGATGGGCGAGGAGCAGACCAACCTCAGCGACAATTTCGCCGCGTTCATCAACGGCGCGCAGGCCTTTCAGAACGACTATCAGATCGGGGTGGTGACCACCGACATGGACGACGAGGGGCAGTCGGGCCGTCTCCGCGCCCCGCGCGTGATGCGCCGCGCGGCGGGGGTGGAGGCGCAGTTCCGGGGCGCGGTGAACGTGGGGACCAACGGCTCGGGCGATGAGCGCGGGCTGGCGGCGGCGAAGGCGGCGCTCTCGGACCCGCTCGCCTTTGACACGGGGGTGGCGTGCGCGGCGGACGCCGGGTGCGTGACGCCAGACCGGTGCGTGGAGGGGGTGTGCGGGGGGCCGAATCGCGGGTTCGTGCGCGAGGAGGCGGCGCTGGAGGTGATCTTTGTGAGCGATGAGGATGACTACTCGGACGCGAGTCTGAACTTTTATGTGGACTTCCTCAAGAACATCAAGGGGTTCCGTAATGAGTCGCGCTTTCACGCCAACGCCATCGTGGGGGTGCGCGATGGGCGGGCGGCGGACTGCTCGGGGCCGGGGGGGGAGGCGGCGGCGGGGAGTCGGTACGTGGAGGTGGCGCAGCGGACCAACGGGCGCGTCTTTAGCATCTGTGAGGCGGATTTCGGTGGCCCGCTGCAGGAGATCGGCAACAGGGCCTTCGGGCTCCCCGTGCAGTTCTTCTTGTCGCGCCCGGCCGACCGCCGCACGCTCTCGGTGTCGGTGGGCGGGCAGGCGCGCCCGGCGGGCTGGTCGTATGACGCGGCGAGCAACTCGGTGGTTTTTGAGGAGGGGAGCGCGCCGCAGCCAGGGCAGACGGTGCGCGTGGAGTATGACGCGCAGTGCTTCCCGCGCGGGCGGTGAGTCGCGGGCGTTGAGCTACGGCGCGCGTCCCGCTATACTCGGGTGCCTTCTCCTCAGCTTCTCCTCAGCATCTCCTCAGCTTCTGCACATCTTCAGGGAGACTTATCTTGATCATCACCCCCCCCCCTCGGCGCGGCGCGCGCCGCCTCCTCGTCGCGGCGCTCTCTGGGGCGCTCCTCTCGTCGCTCGTGGCCGTCGCGGCGTGCGATGGGGGGTTCGTGACGG
>VGTA01000536.1 GCA_016874875.1 Deltaproteobacteria bacterium
GTGCTCACGAACACCTCGCGGGCGGCGAAGGCGCCGAGGATGCCCACCCCCACCTGCCAGTCCCAGCCGACGGGGCGCAGCGCGGGCTCCATGGCGCGCCCGAGTCGCCCCGCCCAGCTCTGCTCCTTTTGGAGCGCGGCGCGGGCGTCGTGACTCAGCGCGCCCGCCGCCGCGCCCGCCGCGCCCGCCGCGCCCCCCGCCTCCGCGCCCGCCGCGAGGCTCGAATCGAGGCGCGGGAAGCTCAAGAGGAGCCACAGCGCCACGGTGCCCGCGAGGATGACGCTCCCCGCCTCCCGCAAGAACACCGCCGAGCGACTCACCACGCGCCGCCAGACGTCCTTGAGGGCAGGGGCGCGGTAATCGGGCAGATCGAGGAGCAGGGGAGGGGGGGCGCCGCGCAGGACGGTGCGCCCGAGGACGCCCACGGCGGCGAGGGCGGCGAGGGTGGCGAAGGCGTAGAGTCCGAGCATGACCCAGGCGCGCGCGCTCAGCCCCGCCCAGGTGAGCTCCTCGGGGACCATCACCGCCGTGAGCAGCGTGTAGACGGGGAGGCGCGCTGAGCAGGTGATGAGGGGGAGCGCCATGATGGTGAGGAGGCGGTCGCGGCGGTTGGGGAGGGTGCGCGTGGCGAGGATGGCGGGGACGGCGCACACGAAGCCCGAGAACATAGGCACAAAGGCGCGCCCGCTGAGGCCGAGGGCGCGCATCATGCGGTCCATGAGCGCCGCGGCGCGCGCCATGTAGCCGCTGTCCTCCATGACGCCGATGAGGGCGAACAGCATCGCCACCTGCGGCACAAACACCACCACGTTGCCCACGCCGTTGACCAGCCCCTCCACCACAAAGCTCTCCACGAGCCCGCCGCCGAGGCCGAGGGCGCCGAGGGCGCCGCCGGCGGCGCCTCCGAGCCACGCCACGCCGCCCTCGATGAGCCCGATCAGGGGGTCCGCCGCCACGAACAGCAGCTCAAAGAGGGCGAGCATGCACGCGGCGAACACCAGCGCCCCCCAGAGCGGGTGAAGCGCCACGGCGTCGAGGCGCTCGGTGATGGGGCGCGCGGGGGCGGCGGCGCGCCCCACCCAGGCGCCCTCGTGGGCGTCGAGCCACCTGTAGCGCGCCGCCGCCCACCCCTCGAGCTCGGCGCCGTGGTCGCGGTGGAGGGCGAGGCCCTGGAGGCGCGCGGCGGCGGAGAGGGGGGCCTCGCTGAGGTGGGCGGCGGCGGCGAGCCAGGCGGCGAGCGCGAGGCGCCCGGGCTCGGTGGGGGAGTTGGGGGCGGCGGCGGACAGCAGGTCGAGGGCGCCGGTGACCGCCGGGTGGGCGCGGAGCGCCTCGCTCGCCTCGGGGCGCCAGCGCCGCGCGGCGTGCAGGGGCGGGGTGGCGCGCGCCGGCTCGTCGAGCGCGCGCGCGGCGAGGGCGGGGAGCGCGCCGAGCCCCTCGCCCGTCTTGGCCGACACCTCCACCACGGGCACCCCGAGGTCCGCCGCGAGCGCCTCGGGGTTCGGCGCGAGGCCGAGGGCGCGCGCGGCGTCGGACTGGTTGAGGAGCACGAGCGTGGGGTAGCCGAGCTCGAGGACCTGCAGCGTGAGGTAGAGCGTCTCGATGAGGCGCGAGGCGTCCACCACCGAGAGCACGAGGTCCACGCGCCCGAGGGCGCCGCGCAGGAGGGCGGCGGGGACGAGCGCCTCGTCGGGGCTGGCGGGGGAGAGGCTGAGGGCGCCGGGGAGGTCCACGAGGCGCGCGGGGGGGCGCGCGCCCTCCCCCGCGTCGCCCCCCGCACTCGGCAGGGGCCAGTCGCCCTCGGCGTGCTCCACGGTGACGCCGCTGTAGTTGCCCGTCTTGAGGCGCATGCCCGTGAGGCGGTTAAAGAGGCTCGTCTTGCCCACGTTGGGGCGGCCCACGAGCGCGACGGTGGGGGGCGCGCTCATGGGGCGGCGACCACGCGCACGCCCACCACCTCGGCGGCGCGCGCCACGAGGTGGCTCCGGCGGAGGGTGAAGCTGACGCGCGCGCCCGAGCGCCACACGCGGAGCGGCGCGCCCGCCACGAGGCCGAGCTCGAGGAGGCGGCCGCGGAGGGCGGGGGGCGTGGCGTCGTCGAGCTCGAGGACCACGTAGCGGCCGGGGGAGGCCGCGGAGAGGGAGAGGGGGGGGGCGCTCATAGGGGGCCTCGCTGCCGGGTGTGGCGCCAGGGGGCGGCGCGCGGGTTGACGAGCGGCGCCGGGCGCGTCAGAGTGCGAGCCCGCGCGCACGGAACTTAACGCGCGGCCCGAGAGGGCGCAAGCGCGGCGCGGGCGCCCCCTCAAGTCAGAGTCGACCGAGTCGAGTCGGAGGCAGGTGAGCGGAAGATGAGCGCGCGCGACGATGTGTACGCCGAGGCGATGGGGCAGGTGGCGGGGTTTCGATTCGACGAGGCGGTGACGCGCGTCTTCCCCAACATGATCAGCCGCTCCGTCCCCGGGTACGCCGCCACGGTCTCGGCGGCGGGGGCGCTGGCGCGGCGTTTCGCGCAGCCCGGCACGCGGCTCTACGACCTCGGCTGCTCCCGCGGCGCCTGCCTCGCCGCCATGGCCGCCGCCCTCGAGGGGCGGCGAGCGGCGGGGGAGCGCTTCACGCTCGTGGGGCTCGACTCGTCGGCGCCCATGCTCGCCGCCGCCGCCGCCGACCTCGCCGCCGAGGGGCTGCCGCGGGCGGGGCTCGCCCTCGAGCTGCGCGAGGAGGACGTCCGCCGCGCCCCCCTCGCCGACGCGTCGGTGGTGGTGCTCAACTTCACGCTGCAGTTCATCCCCGTGGCGGAGCGCCTCGCGCTGCTCCAGCGGGCGCGCGCCGCGCTGCGCCCGGGGGGCGCGCTGCTTCTATCGGAGAAGGTGCAGATCGCCGAGCCGCGCCTCGACGCCCTCTGCGTGGAGCTGCACCACGACTTTAAGCGCGCGCAGGGGTACTCCGCCCTCGAGGTGGCGCAGAAGCGCGACGCGCTGGTGGACGTGCTGGTGCCCGAGACGGCGGCGGCGCACCGCGCGCGGCTGGCGGAGGCGGGCTTCAGCGCGGCGGAGGTGTGGTACCAGGTGTTCAACTTCTGCTCGCTGGTGGCGCTGGCGTGAGCGCTCTCGCCCACGACCCGCGCGGCGAGGCGGCGCGCGCCCTCGCCCTGCTGCCCGCCTGCGGCTTTGCCCCCGAGGCCGTGGAGGCGCTGCGCGCCCTCTGCGCCGCCGCCCTCGCCCCCGCGCAGGACCGCCGCCTCGCCGGCTGGCTCGACGCCGCCGCCGCGCTCCCGGCGCCTAGGGGGGCCGTGGAGGCGGCGGGGGCGGTGCGGGCGGGGGAGGCGTGGGGGGAGGAGGGCGCGGGCGCGGGCGAGGGGGCGCGGGCGGAGGGGCTGCTGCGGGCGCTGTGCCCCTGGCGCAAGGGGCCCCTGTGGCTGGGGGGGACGCACATCGACACGGAGTGGCGCTCCGACTGGAAGTGGGCGCGGGTGCGCCCGCACGTG
>VGTA01000537.1 GCA_016874875.1 Deltaproteobacteria bacterium
CACCCTCACCCTTGGCGTCATCATTGGCGTCCTCCTAGACCAATGGACCAAGACCTGGGCGCTCCAGACCCTCTACCTCAAAGCCACCACCGGCGCCCCCCTCATCGCCCCCCCCAACCCCGCCGAGCTCTACAGCAAACACATCACCGTCACCAGCTGGTTCAACTACCACCTCGTCGGCAACAAAGGCGCCGCCTGGGGCATCTTCCGCGACCTCCCCGAGACCTACCGCGTCCCTTTCTTCACCATCCTCGCCACCCTCGCCCTCATCGGCATGGGCACCTACTACATCAAGAGCCACCGCCAATGGCTCCTGAGGAGCGCCCTCATCCTCATCATCGCCGGCGCCATCGGCAACCTCCTCGACCGACTCCGCATCGGCTACGTCATCGACTTCATCGACTGGCACTACGCCGGCAAGCACTGGCCCACCTTCAACATCGCCGACGTCTGGATCAGCGTCGGCGTCGGCCTCATGATCATCGACATGATTCGACAGACTCTCGCCGAGCGCCACGCCGCCCACGCCGCCCAGACCGACACCGACACCCACACCGACGCCGACGCCTAAGCCCACCCAACACGAACTCATCTTGACTTTGATAATCATTATCATATAAAGACAACACCACCCCACATGGAGCCCTCGCCCCCCCTAGCCCCCCCCCACCGCCTCAAGGCGACCCAGATGAGACACAGATGAGACACACCACCCACGCGGCGCCCCTCGCGCTCATCTTCACCCTCAGCGCCTGCGACCTGCTCAGCCCCCCCGCCGCCCCCCCCGCCGCCCCCATCAGCGGCGCCCGAGGAGACCTGCTGAGCACCCTCGCCCACCACACCTACCCGCGCCTCTACAGCGACGCGCTCACACGTGCCGAGGAGCTCAACGAGCGCCTCGCGAGCTGGGAGGGGGCGCCGAGTGAAGAGGCGCGCGCCGCGTGGCGGGCGCTCGCCCTCGCGTGGCAGCGCGCCGAGCTCGCGCAGGTGGGGCCGGCGGGGGCGAGCGGGCTGCGCGTGGGCGGGCGCGACCTGCGAGACCTCATCTACGCCTACCCCCTCCACAACCCCTGCCGCGTCGACCAAGAGCTCGTCGCCAACGATTTCAGCGAGCCGGGCTGGGCGGGGCGGGCGGTGATCAGCGCGCGCGGCCTCGACGCCCTCGAGCGCCTGCTCTTCACCGACGACGACGCCAACGCCTGCGCCTCCGCCATCAACATCAACCGAGACGGCACCTGGGCGGCCCTGAGCCCCGAAGACCTCGCCGCGCGCCGCGCGGGGCTCGCGCGCGTCTTGAGCGCGGACCTCGCCGCGCAGCTCACGGCGCTCCGCGCCGCCTGGGCGGGGGACGGCGAGAGCGCCCGCGCCCTCGCCGTAGGCGACGCGCCATTCTCGAGCGCGCGCGAGGCGCTCGACCAGGTGTACGCGGCGCTCCTCTACCTCGACAAGGTGAGCCGAGACCTCAAGCTCGCCATCCCCCTCGGCGTCTCCCCCGACTGCGCCGCTGAGCGCTGCCCTGAGCTCCTCGAGCACGCCCCCTCAGGCCTCAGCCGCGACGCGCTCATCGCCAACCTCGAGGGCTTCCTGCTCATCTTTGAGGGGCGCGCGTCCCTCGAGGGCGAAGGGGGCGAAGGCGAGGCGCTCGTGGGGTTCGACGACGTGCTCGCCGCCGAGGGCGCCGGAGAGCTCGCCGCCGACATGAGCGCCAAGGCGCGCGCCGTCATCGAGGCGCTCCGGCCGCTCAACGCCGACCTCGCCCTGACGCTGCGCGACGACCCCGACGCGCTCCTCGACGCCTACGAGCAGCTGAGGGCGCTCACCACCCTCCTCAAGAGCCAGCTCGCCACCGTCTTGAATCTGAGTCTGCCGATGGAGGGCGCCGGTGACAACGACTGAGGGGCTGCGCGCGCGCCTCGCGCGCCCCCTGCCGAGCGACTCCCTCGGGGCGCTGCGGGCCCTCTTTGGCCTCGTGATGGTCTACAGCCTCACGCGCTTCACCCTCTCGGGGTGGGTGGAGGAGCTCTGGCTCAAGCCGCGCTTCTTCTTCCACTATGACCTCGCGCCTTGGGCGCGCCTCCACGCGCCCGCGCAGGTCTACGCGCAGGTGGCGCTGGCGTGGCTCGGCGCGCTCGGGGTGGCGGTCGGCCTCTACTGGCGCGCGGCGATGGTCATCTTTCTCACCAACTTCACCTACCTGCAGCTCCTCGACCTCACCAACTACCTCAACCACTACTACCTGGTGATCTGCCTCGGCCTCGTCCTGCTCGCCACCCCCGCCGGCGCCGCGCTCTCGCTCGACGCCCGCCGCGACCCGCGCCTCGCCCGCGCAGAGGTGCCGGCGTGGTGCGTGTATCTGCCGCGCTTCCAGCTCGGCGTCGTTTACGCCTTCGCCGCCGTGGCCAAGGCGCAGCCCGACTGGCTCCTCCACGCGCAGCCCCTCTCGATCTGGCTCAGCGCCCGCGCGGAGACGCCGGTCCTCCGCCACCTCCTCGGCGACCTCCTCGCGTCCCCGCAGCTGGCGTTCCTCTTCAGCTGGGCGGGGCTGGCCTATGACGCTTCGATCACCGCGCTCCTGCTCTGGCGCCGCGCGCGCCCGCTCGCCTATGGGGCGGTGGTGCTGTTTCATGGGGTCACCTGGCTCTTGTTTGACATTGGCGTCTTTCCGTTGGTGATGACCCTCTGCACTACCATTTTCTTTGAGCCCGACTGGCCGCGGCGCCTCGTGGGGCGCCTCGGGGGGCGCCTCGGGGGGCGCCTCGGGGGGCGCCTCGGGGGGCGCCTCGGGGGGGAGGCGGCGGACCCGGCGCGGGGCGCGGCGCGCCTCTCGCCGTGGGTGGGCGGGGCGCTGGCGCTCTGGGTGGCGTTCCCGCTCCGCGCCTGGGTGCTGGGCGGGGACCCCCTGTGGGATGAGGTGGGCATGCGCTACTCGTGGCGCGTGATGGTGCGCGAGAAGATGGGCAGCGTCACCTATCGCGTCCGACGCCTCTCGGATGGGCGGGCGTGGGAGGTGGACCCGCTGCGCTACCTCGAGCCGCGCCAGCTCAGCGAGATGTCGGGGCAGCCCGACATGATCGCGCAGCTCGCGCGCCACATCCGCGCCGATTTCGCGGCGCGGGGCCACGGGGACGTGGAGGTGTTCGCCGACGCCCTCGTCTCGCTCAACGGTCGCCCCCCCGCCCCGCTCGTCAACCCCACCGTCGACCTCTCACGCCTCGCCGCGCCCCCCTCGCCGCGGCGAGCGGAGTGGCTCACGCCGCGCCCCGCCACCCCGCCCCTCTCGCCTTGGAGCTCCCCTTGGAATCGCTCGTCACGCGCCCTCTCCGCCCCGCGCGCGCCCTAGCGCCGCTCGCCCCCCTCTCGCTGCTCGTGTGCTGCGCGCTCGCCGCCGCGCAGCCCGCGCCCGCGCCCCCGCTCGAGGCGGAGGGGGACGTGATCGGCCCTGAGGGCGACATGATCGGCCCTGAG
>VGTA01000538.1 GCA_016874875.1 Deltaproteobacteria bacterium
GCGCCGATGACCCCGCCGATGACCGCGCCGGCGACTCCCCCACCCCCTAACCCCTGCCCCTGCGAGCTCTCCCATGCACGTGCTGATCGGCCTCCTCGTCGTAGGCGGCACCTTCCTGCTCTCCTTGGACTACGCCGGCGACGATTTTGACGGCTTCCTCAACATATACTCGGCGATTCTGCTCGCCGGTATGCCCATCGGGCTCGCGGTCATCTCCTATCGCTTCTCGCAGCTCGGCGCCGCCCTCCGCGGACTCGGGCGCGCGCTCCGCTACCAGCCTACGCGCGAGCGCGAGGAGCTCGCGCGCCTCATGCTCGAGTTTGGGCGGGCGATCCGCCAGGAGCGCGCCGCCGACGGCCTGCGCGTCCTAGAGCAGTCGCGCGACCCCATCTTTAAGGCGCTCGGGCAGCACGTCCTGCAGCAGAGCGACCCCGAGGAGCTCGAGGCCGACGGCATGTTCTTGGGGCGCCGCGACCTGATGGACTACCGGCAGGGCGAGAAGCTCTTCGCGAGTCTGGGCGATTTCGCCCCCGCCATGGGCATGGTGGGGACGGTGATCGGGCTCATCGAGCTCCTCGCCAATATGCGCGACTTTGAGAAGCTCGGCCCCGGCATGGCCATCGCGCTGCTCACCACCTTCTACGGGCTGATCTTGGCGCACGTGGTGTACCTGCCGCTCGCGCGCATGATCTCTGAGCACGGCGCGCTGCGCGCCGAGAATCTCAACCTCACCATCGAGGGTATGCTCAAGCTCGCCCGCCGCCGCCCGCTCCATGAGCTTCAAAAGATGACCGAGGCGCCGTGAGCCTCAAAGGGAGATGAGCCGTGGGCGCGCCCAAGCACATGAACATCGACAGACTCAGCGGCGACTTCACGATTCCCAAGAGCGCCTGGATCGTGAGCTACGCCGACA
Source organism: Deltaproteobacteria bacterium (assembly GCA_016874875.1). Taxonomy (GTDB): domain Bacteria; phylum Myxococcota_A; class Bradymonadia; order UBA7976; family VGTA01; genus VGTA01. Next base: position 914 of record VGTA01000538.1, read on the forward strand.
TCATGACCATCATCCTCACCTTCTTTATCCTCCTCCTCTCCATCTCCACCATCGCGCAGACTAAGTACGAGCTGATCGTGCAGGCGTTCACGGGCGACAAGGCGGGCAACCTCATGGAGGTGCAGGAGCAGATCAAGGAGGTGATCGAGGAGCAGGGCCTGGCGGGGGAGGTGGAGACGCGCCTCGACCTCGATGGGCTCAAGGTGTCGTTCTCCAACGCGCTGCTCTTCAACTCCGGCGACGCTGACCTGCGCGAGCAGGCGTCCGCGGCGCTCAGCCCCATCCGCGACCACCTCGCGCGGAGCCTCGGCGACCACTACGGCATGATCATTGAGGGCTACACCGATGACGTGCCCATCAGCGGCGCGCGCTTCCAGTCCAACTGGGAGCTCTCCACGAGCCGCGCCATCCGCGTCAAGGACCTGCTGGTGAGCGGCGGGATCGACCCGCGCCGCGTCTCGGTGCAGGGCTTCGCCGACACCCGCCCCGCCACGGAGGTGGACCTCACCTCTGATGAGGAGAAGGCGACCCTCTCCCCTGAGGCCCTCGAGGAGGCCCGCGCCAAGAGCCGCCGCGTGGTGCTCCGCATCGACGCCCTCCACCCCGCCCTCCTCAAGCGCGTGATGGACAAGGGCGGCTGGCGCGAGTCGCGCGCCCCGTCGCCCGCCGCCCCGTCGCCCGCCGCGCCGTCGCCCGCCGCGCTGTCGCCCGCCGCGCCGTCGCCTGCCGCCCCGTCGCCTGCCGCGCCGTCGCCTGCCGCGCCGTCGCCCGCCGCCCCGTCGCCCTTTGAGCCCTTTGAGCCCGGCGCGCCCCCGCCCGCCCCCGCGCGGGCGGCGCCTGGCGCGAGCGCGCCTGCGCAGCCGCCCAAGCGGGCGACCTCCGCCGCGCGGAAGGCGCCCAAGCGGCAGCAGCCCGAGCGGCGAGCCGCGCCCACGACTCAGCAGCCCCCTCCGCGGCAGTCGCCCGCGGCGTCCCCCAAGATTCGCGCCAAAGGAGCGCAGCCGTGATGAGCGCGACCCCCCCCGCCCCTCGCCCCGCCCGCCCCGCGCGCGCCCCCCTCGCGCCCCTAACGCGTCTGGCGCGTCTGGCGCGCCTCGCCCCCCTCGCCCTCCTCGCCCTCCTCGCGCCCCTCGCGCCGCGCGCCGCCCTCGCCACGCCGCCCACCGCCGCCGAGGTGGCGCTGATGCGGGCCAAGGCGGGGGAGGCGGAGCGGGTGGCGCGCGAGCGCATCGAGCTGCTCTTTGGGCGGCTCTGCCCGGGGCGCTGCGAGCTGCTTGAGGTGCGGGCGCAGGCGAGCGTGCCCACGCCGGTGGGGCGCGTCCTGCCGGGCTTCGACGCCCCCGTCGCCTCCGATGTGACGCTCAGCGCCGTGGAGGCGAAGGTGATGCTCGACTCGAGTCTGCCGGGCGCCTTCCGCTCGTCGCTGCCGCAGATGATTCAGCACCGCCTCAGCGACCTCAGCTCGCGGGTGCTGGTGACGCCCATTCAGCTCGAGTTCCCCAAGCCGCAGCTGCCCCCCTCGCCGCCCCTGATGCCCGAGGCGGCGCCGCGCGCCCCCGAGCCGCCGCGCGCCCCCGAGCCGCCGCCGCCCGTCGCCCCCGAGCCGCCGCCGCCCGCCCCCGAGCCGCCGCCGGCGGAGCAGGCGCCCTCCTGGGACCGCTGGGCGGCGCTGGCGCTCCTCGGGGCGCTCGCCCTCGCCCTCGTCGCCCTCTGGCGCCGCCTCGGGGATGTCAAGGAGCGCCTCGAGCGCCCCGCGGCGGGGGAGGCGGGGCGCGAGGAGGGGGGCGCGCTCGAGATGCCCGACCTCGACGCCCTGCGCGCGCGCCTCGCCGCCTCGCGCGAGGTGCGCAACGCCGCGCTGCGCGCCTGGCTCAAGGACGACCCCGCTGAGGTGGCCACCCTCGCGCGCCTCCTCGGCGCCGGCGTGCTCGGGGACCTCAAGCGCGACCCGACGCTCGCCGCGCCGCTCGAGGCGCTGAGCGAGGTGGTGGGGCGCCAGCGCGTCCCCGTGACGCCCGAGGCGGCGTGGCGCGTCGCCCACGCGCTAGAGGCGCGCCTCACCGCCGCCGAGGTCACGCACGTGGAGGGCGCCCTGAGCGCCACCTGGGGATTCTTGCAGGGACTCGACGCCCCCGCGCTCTACGCCCTGTTCGGCGCCCTCGCCCACGCCGAGCAGCGCCACCTGCTCGGGCACGTGCCCGCGCACCTCCGCGCCGACCTCCTCGCCCGCCTCACGAGCGCGGAGCGGCGCGACCTCGTCCTCAACGCCTCGGGGGCGCCCGCCCTCTCGCGCGGGGAGTCCATCGACCTCGCGCACCGCCTCAAGCGCCAGCACGAGGAGCTCGGCGGGGGGGGCGAGGAGCAGGGCGCGCAGGCGGCGCTGGTGGTGGACATGCTCTCGTCGCTCTCGTTCGCCGCGCAGGTGGATGTGCTGCGCCCCCTCCTCGCGCAGCGCCCCGCCCTCGCCCGCGCCGCCCTCTCCGGGCTCTGCCTCGAGGGCGCCGCCATGGATCTGCCCGCGCATCTCCTCACGGCCGCGCTC
>VGTA01000539.1 GCA_016874875.1 Deltaproteobacteria bacterium
GAAGGGCGCGCAGGAAGGGCGCGCAGTAAGGGCGCGCAGTAAGGGCGCGCAGTAAGGGCGCGCAGTAAGGGCGCGCAGTAAGGGCGCGCAGTAAGGGGTGAGGATGGCGGTGTCGGATCGCAACTGGGATGCGGTGCTTGAGATGGAGTTCGCGCCCTGAGGGGGGATGAGCGGCGGTCTTTTGGCGTTTCTGGTTGGGCGTTTTTGTTTGGGCGTTTTTGGCTTGAGATGACCTCAAAAATCAAATAATATATAACATTTGTGATCACTGTATGAGAAATCGGTAAAAATGAAATACGAATCATGGATCGACGCTATACAGACCGCCCGCGCCAAGTCCGCGCAGGACGCCATCGCCGCTGAGGTGACGCATGTTGATGCGCAGGAGGCCCCCTCCAAAATCGAGCTCGACGTCGTGCCCTGCGACACGTACGCCGCCGTGCAGGAGCTGCTCGAGGAGCCAGGGGACTACTGGGCGCACGACAAGGAGCTCAACTGGATGGCGGACGTGCTGCAGGCGGAGCGCCCGAGTCCGCGCGCGCCGATCTCGCTGTGGCTCTCGCTGACGAGCCCCAAGGAGGGCTACACCTTCAACGCGGGCGATGAGCTCCTGCTGAGCCCGCCTGATTTCTTGATCGCCCTCTACAAGAAGATCAACGACCGCCTCGACGAGGAGCCCGCCCTCGCCGACCGCCCCCTCGAGCGCGTCAGCAGGGCGCTGCGCGAGCGCGCTGAGGAGGTGGGGGAGACGCTGCTGCTCGGGGAGGACCCCGCCAACGCGGCGCGCTACACCGCCCCGCCCGCCTTCCGTCCCGCGCAGGCCGCCGCCATCGCCGCCAGCGCCCTGCCGCTCTCGTTCGTGTGGGGCCCCCCGGGCACCGGGAAGACGTTTACCCTTGGGCACATCGTCGCGCAGGCCGTCACCCGCGCGACCCTTGAGCGGGTGCTGGTGCTCACGGTGGCCAACCGCGCCGTGGAGCGCGTGCTGCTGAGCGCCGACGAGGCCTATCGGGCGCTCACGGGCGAGGTGGCCCCGGAGGCGTTCTTGCTCCGCACGCAGGTGCCCACCCTCAACGAGGTGCGCTCGCGCTATCACCTCACGGCGTGGGAGCGCCTCAAGGCGAAATTCAGCGAGACGCTCGACGGGTATCGCCAGGAGCGCCGTCGACTGATGACTGAGCACCGGGGGAGTCGGGCGCCGCAGCTCATTGAGCAGCTCGCCAAGCTCAAGCAGCGCGAGGACGCCGCGCGGCTGGAGTACCGGGAGGCGCGCACGCGACTCGTCGAGCAGGCGGGGGCCATCTTCTGCACGCTCAACCAGTTCGCCTGGTCCAAGGACATCCACGGCGGGCGGTACCAGCTGGTGATTCTCGAGGAGGCCTCTATGATTCCAATGCTCTACGCGATGGACATCTTTGAGTCTTTCCCCGAGGCGCGCTTCGTGGTCGCCGGTGACCCCTACCAGCTCTCGCCGGTCTCCGAAATCGACAAGGACGATGTGGCGGCTCGCGAGTGGTTCAGCTCGGTCTTTGAGCACTTCTCGCTCAACGACCTCAGCGAGGCCCCTGTGGCCTCAGCGCAGTCGTCGGCCTCGCCCGTCTCGGAGATCAACTTCCTCGATGTGCAGAGTCGCATGCCGCCCGCCTTGGGCGACGCGCTGTCGGAGGCGTTTTATCGGTCACGCCTGGTGAGCGACCGCCGCGTGGGAGCGCCGCCGGTGATCGAGGGGTGGGGCGACGACTCGCTCCTCTGGGTGGACCAGCGCGTCGCCGCGCAGCTCGCCGAGCGCAGCGGCCTCGCGCAGCAGCGCGGTGAGGCGCGCAACACCTGCCACGTGGCCGCGCGCGCCGCCATCTCCCTGGCGCGCGAGGCGCTTGAGGCGGGCGCGGAGGTCCTCATCATCACTCCTTTTGCGAATCAAGAGCGCCTGCTCAAGAGCTACGCGCGCGCCGCGACGCTCGAGCGCCTCTCGTGTACGACGATTCACAAGGCGCAGGGCGGCGAGGCGGACGTGGTGATCTTCTCGCTGGTGGACCCCGACGGGTGGTTCCTCCGCGAGAGCGATTCGGCCCGCGAGCTGTGCGTGGTGGCGTCGAGTCGCGCGCGTCACCGCCTGGTGCTCGTGGGGGACCGCCGCGCCGCCCTCGACAACCCCCACCTCCGGCGGCTCGCGGAGCGCGCGGTGGCCTGGTAGGTCGCGGGCGGCGGGCGCGCAGGGGTGGAGCGGGGGGGGGCGCGTGGTGTATGTGTCTCCTCCGTTCGCCATCCCCCAGCGCGGCGCTCGCAAGCGGGGGGCGCCCCTCGGAGGTGTGATGTCCGCTGTTGATCTGTTGCCTGAGGCGACGAGCGCGCTCGTTGAGCGTGCCCTCCACGTGCCCGCCACCACGACGATGATCTTTTCATTTGAGCTCCCGCAGAGCGCAGACACGAGCGCCGTGCTGTCCGCCGCGCGCCGCCTGGTCAAGCGCGATGAGGAGACGAGGCTGTGGGGGGAGCAGCGGTGTTGGTTGGATGAGAATGTGCTGAGGCAAGAGCTGCGCGATGAGCTCCTCTCGATCTGGGGCCTCTTTGGGGGCAAGGCGCTCAACGAGGCAGAGGCAGAGGCAGAGGCGCTCCCGGAGCGCTACAGGCGATATGAGCTCAGCGACCAGGCGATGGCGTGGATTTGGGGCGCGGGTGACCAGCGCGCGCTGCGCTTTGAGGGTGACCTGGCGTGGTCTCCTGTGAGCGTGACCGCGGTGAGCGTCTTGGAGACCTCGTCGCGCCCAGGGCCCGTTGGCGTCATCTCCGTCACAGGGGAGTGGAGGATGCCCGCCGCGGAGTGCGGTGAGGAGGACACGCGGCGCTTGATAGAGGCCATCCACACCTTGAGGCTCAATGGCTATCAAAACAAAAAAAGCTTGAATCTCCGCTCCGTCCTGCAGTTTTTGCTGTCGAGTGAGGAGCTCTTGACCGACGACGTGGTCGCTCAAAAGGTCAGTCATGCGCAGCAGTTCATCTCGCTGCCCATGGTGGTCTCAACGGTGCACATCCAAGAGGCGCTGAGCGTGAGCCAAGAGCGCCTACAGCCGCTCCTCTGGCGTCTCCGGCGGGGCTACGGACTCGACTATATGCCCCCGACCCCAGAGCACGACTCGGACCCAACCCTGTGGCTGAGGACCAATCAGCTCGAGTCGTTCGCGGCGGAGGGCGGCGTGGCGCTCAACTGGCGGTGCGCGGGGAGCGACGCGAGCCGTGACAGACGCTACCACCGCGAGTCGTTCTTGCGGCGTCGGCTGATGCTCTATTGGCATTGTCAGCTTGAGATGCTAGAGATGAACGCCCTCCATCGCCGCGCGCTGCGCTTGTTGCACGCGCGCCCAGCCTCCTCCGATTCGGTGGCTGATAAGACGGCGTGGCGTCAAGCGCTGAAGGCGCTCATGGATGACATGGTGGAGTGTAGCGTCTCTGTC
>VGTA01000540.1 GCA_016874875.1 Deltaproteobacteria bacterium
GCGCGGGTGACTCTGGTGTTGCGCTTGAAGAGCGCGCAGGGGGGCGGCGCGCAGGGGGGCGGCGCGCGGGGGGGCGGCGCGCTGGGGGGCGGCGCGCTGGGGGGCGGCGCGCTGGGGGGCGGCGCGCTGGGGGGGGCGCGGGAGATCGCGCCTGGGGGGCCGCCGGAGGGAGGGCGCGTGTTCGTGGTGGAGGGGGGGCCGCTCGGCGCGCGCCTCTGGCGGGAGGGGGGGGAGGGGCAGGCGGGCGCGGCGCCCGAGGGGGGCGCGCGGGCGCTTGAGGAGGTGGCGCGGCGCGTGGGGGCGGAGCGCGCGGCGCGGGGGGCGGAGTCCGCGGCGGGGGAGGTGAGTCCTTGAGCCGCCTCCCGCCCCTCGCGCGCGCGCCCCTCGCTCGCGCGCTGCTCGCCTGCGCGGCGCTCGCCGCGGCCTCGTGTGAGGTCGGCGGGGCGGGGGCGCCCGCCGCCCCCCCCGCGCCGGCGCTCGCCGCCTCGGAGCGCGCCGTCGTGTACGGCGAGGAGTCGCGCCGCGAGTACTACCAGCTCGACCCCGACGCCGACGCCGTGTGGCGGGCGCGCGTCTGGGAGTCCACGGCGCTCCTCGTGCGCCCGAGTCAGATCACGGTGAGCGGGACGCGCGTGGAGCTCAACCCGCGCACCCTCGGCGAGTCGCGCAACCTGTGCCCCGGAGAGGCGTTCGCCGACCAGCCCGAGCCGGGGCACTGCTCGGGGACGCTCGTGGGCCCCGACCTCGTGCTCACCGCCGGCCACTGCGTCGACAACGCCGCTGACTGCGACGACACGCGCCTCGTGTTCCGCTACCTCTACACCGCGCCGGGGGCGCTGCGCGCCCTCAGCACTAGCGACCTCTACCGCTGCGCGTCGGTGGTGACGCGCCGCAATGACAACGGCTACGACTACGCCCTGCTGCGCCTCGACCGCCCCGTGACGGGGGACCTGTTCCCCGCCCCCGTGCGCCTCGCCGACGCTCCCCTCGCGGTGGGGGAGCCGATCGCGCTCCTCGGCGGCCCCAACGGCCTCCCCGTCAAGACCGACACGGCGGGGCGCGTGGTGAGCGCGGGCACCTCGGCGCGCCTCACCTTCCAGGCGAGCGTGGACGCCTTTGGGGGCAACTCGGGCTCCGGCCTCTATAACGCCGCCGGGGAGGTGGTGGGCATCCTCGTGCAGGGGCGCACCGACTACTACACCGACCCCGCCGGCTGTCAGCGGGTGGCGCGGGTGGCGGTGGACGGCGCGGGGCGCCCCACCGACGGCCTCGGGGCGGAGACGGGGGTGTATGTGGCGCGCGCCCTCAACGCCCTGTGCGCGGCGGCCCCGGGGGAGCCGCTGTGCGCGGGGGGCGGGGCGGGGGGCGCGGAGGGGGGCGCGGAGGGGAGCGCGGGGGGCGCGGAGGGGGGCGCGGGCGCGCCGCCCGTGAGCTGCGGTGACGCCTTTGAGGAGGACGACGCGGCGCAGGCGGCGCAGGTGACGGCGGTGGTGGGGCGCACGCAGGTGCACAACCTCTGTGATGACGCCCTCGACTGGCTCCGCTTCCCGCTCGCCGCCGGTCAGCGCCTCGACGTCGAGACCTACAGCCTGGTGCCGGACGCCCCGCTCGACACGGTGGTGACGCTCTATGACGCCGCCCTCCGCGTGCTCGCCGAGGACGACGACGGCGGGGGGGAGCTGATGAGCGCGGTGCGGGGCTTCACCGCCCCCGCCGCAGGCGACTACCTCGCGCGCGTCCGCTCTTACGCCAATGACACCTCCCCGCGCTACGAGTACGCGCTGCTGCTCCGCGAGGCCTGCGCGGAGGACGCCCACGAGTCCTACACGCCGCCCCCCGCCGGGGGCGCGGCGCCCCGCGCCACCCACGACGACGCGCCCCGCCCCGCCCTCCCCGCCGCCCCCCTGCCGAGCGTGACGGCGCGCGCCCTGTGCGATCAGGACTGGGTGCGCCTCTCAGTGCCGGCGTCGCTGGCGGGGCGCGGGCTCACCCTGCGCGTGGAGACGCGCGTCACGGGGCCCACCGACACGGTGGTCACGCTGCTCGATTCGGCGCTCAACGCCCTCGCCGAGAGCGACGACGCGGAGGGGCTGGGGTTCGGCAGCGCCCTCGACTGGCCCCTTGAGGCGCCCGGGGAGCTCTGGCTGCGCGTGCGCGGCTACGGCGACACTTATGGTCGCGATCGCCCCTATGAGCTCCACTTGCGGATTCCTGAGGTCTGCGACGGCGACGACAACGACGTCGACGGGCTGGTGGACGAGGGGGTGGCGGGCTGCCTGACCTGCGAGCCCGACCCCTATGAGGAGAACGACGCGGCGGCGCAGGCGGTGGCGCTCGGGCTCGGCGCGCCCCTTGAGCTCAACCACTGCCTCGACCCCGAGGACTGGTTCCGCTTTACGCTGGTGGCGGGGGCGCGCGTGGACGTGACCACGGAGGTGTCCTACGCCTCCGACACGCTCCTCGAGCTCTTCGCGCCGGGCGGGGCGCTGGTGGCGGCGAACGACGACCGCGCGCCGGGGGACACGTCGAGCGCGCTGCTCGGCGTCACCGCCCCCGCCACGGGCCGCTACCTGCTCCGGGTGGCGCAGTACGACGGCGTCGCGGGGCCTGACCGCCCCTACACGCTGCTCGCCCGCGTGGCCTGCGCCGACGACGAGGCGGAGCCCAACAGCGCGCCGACGCGCGCGGAGTCGTGGGCGCTCCCCGCGGCGCTGAGCGGCGCGCCGCGCGGCCGCGTGGCCCTCGCGGCCCCCCGCGCCCTCTGCGACGCTGACTGGGTGACCTTTGAGGCCTCCGCCGGCGACCGCTTCCGCTTTGAGGCCCTCGACCTCGCCGGCGCCCTCCCGCGCCTCACCGTGAGTCGCGCCTTTGGGCGCGAGGCGCTCGCCCTCAGCCCCCCCGTCACGGAGGGCTTCGCCGCCCTCACCTTTGAGGCGCCCCTCCCGGGCCGCTACTGGCTGGCGGTGGAGTCGGCCTCGGGGCTCTATGGCGGCGACGCGGGCTACACCCTCTCGCTGGTGGCGCAGGCGCGCGAGGGGTGCGACGGGGTGGACGACGACCTCGACGGCGCGGTGGACGAGGGGCTCCTCAACGCCTGCGGGCGCTGCGGCGCGCCGCCGGCGGAGGTGTGCGACGGGGTAGACAACGACTGCGATGGGCGCGTGGACGAGGGCACGCGCAACGCCTGCGGCGCCTGCGGGCCGCTGCCGGCGGAGGTGTGCGACCGCGTGGACAACGACTGCGACGGGCGCGCCGACGAGGGCACGCGCAACGCCTGCGGCGCCTGCGGCCCCACGCCCGCGGAGGAGTGCAACGGGCGCGACGACGACTGCGACGGGCGCGCCGACGAGGGGACCTTCAACGCCTGCGGGGTGTGCGGGCCGCTCCCCGTGGAGGAGTGCAACGCCCTCGATGATGACTGCGACGGCGTGAGCGACGAGGGGCTGCCGCTG
>VGTA01000541.1 GCA_016874875.1 Deltaproteobacteria bacterium
GCCGCCCTCTACAAGTTTGTGCCCCTCGACGACCCCGCCGCCCTCCGCGACGCCCTCCGCGCCGCCCTGGAGGCGGCGGGGGTGTGCGGCACGCTCCTGGTCGCCCGCGAGGGCGTCAACGGCACCCTCGCCGGCTCGCGCGCGGCCATCGACGCCGCCCTCGCCGCCCTGCGCGCCGACCCCCGCCTCGCGGACCTCGCGCCCAAGGAGTCCGCCGCCCTCGCCAAGCCCTTTGGGCGCCTCAAGGTGCGCCTCAAGCGCGAGATCGTCACCCTCGGCGTCCCCGGCGTGGACCCCACGGCGGCGGTGGGGGAGTACGTCAAGCCGCGCGACTGGAACGCGCTCATCTCCACGCCCGGGGTGGTGGTCATCGACACGCGCAACGACTACGAGGTGGCGCTCGGGACCTTTGAGGGGGCCCTCGACCCGCAGATTCGCTCCTTTCGCGCCCTCCCCGGCTGGGTGAGCGCCCAGCCGTCGCTCGCCCCCGACGCCGAGGGCCGGCGCCCCCCCGTGGCGATGTTCTGCACGGGGGGAATCCGCTGCGAGAAGGCCACCGCCCTCCTCAAGGCGCGCGGGTTTGAGCGCGTGTACCACCTCGAGGGCGGCGTCCTCAAGTACCTAGAGGAGGTGCCCGCCGCCGAGAGTCTGTGGCGCGGCGAGTGCTTTGTGTTTGACGAGCGCGGCGCCCTCGGGCACGGGCTGGCGCCCCGGGAGGGCGCGTGAGCGCGCTGCGGCGCGAGGCGCGCGTGGGGGGTGTGCGACTCGGCAACCACCTGCCCCTCGCCCTCATCGGCGGCCTCAACGTGCTCGACCGCGAGGAGCTCAACTGCCGGGTGGCGGAGGCGCTGGCGGAGGCGTGCGCGCGCGTGGGCGTGCCGCTCATCTTTAAGGCGTCGTTCGACAAGGCCAACCGCAGCAGCCACCTCAGCCCGCGCGGCCCCGGCCTCGAGCGAGGCCTCGCGCAGCTCGCCGCGCTCAAGCGCCGCTTTGGGCTGCCGCTGCTCACCGACATCCACGCCCCCGAGCAGGCGGCGCCCGTGGCGGAGGTGGTGGACTGCCTTCAGATTCCCGCCTTCCTCGTGCGCCAGACCGACCTCCTCGCCGCCGCCAGCGCCACGGGCCGCCCCCTGCACCTCAAGAAGATGCAGTGCATGGCGCCCGGCGAGCTGCACACGGTGGCGCTCAAGTGCGAGGCGCTCGGCGCGCGCGAGGTGCTGCTGTGTGAGCGCGGCACGCTCTTTGGCTACAACAACCTCATCGTCGACCCGCTCTCCTTTAGCCACCTCAAGGAGCTCGGCCCCCCCGTGACCTTTGACGTGACCCACGCCCTGCAGCAGCCCGGCGCGCTGGGGGCGCGCACGGGGGGGCGCGGGCGCCTCACGGCGCCGCTGATGGCGGCGGGGGTGAGCCAGGGGCTCGCGGCGCTCTTCTTGGAGGTCCACCCGGAGCCGGCGGAGGCGCTCTGCGATGGGCCGTGCGCCTTGCGTTTGGACGAGGCGGAGGGTCTACTCAGGAGGGCGCGCGCGCTCGACGAGTGGGCCAAGGAGTCGCGCCCCACCGCGGACGCCCCCCCAGGAGGTGCGCAGTGATCGAGCTCGTGCGGGTGTTCCTTAACGGGGAGCACGGCCCCATCCTCAACGACTTCTGCCTCCACACCGCCCCCGGGGAGGCGGTGGCGCTGCTCGGCGCCGCGGGCAGCGGGCGCTCCGCCGCCCTCGCGGTGGCCTCGGGCGCTGTGCAGGCGCACCGCGGGCGCGTGCGCCTCGGCAGCGTCGAGCACACGCGCCGCCCCGCCGCCCTCCGCCGCGCCACGGGCCTAAGCACCCCTGATCTGATGGGCCCCTACGACATGTCGGCGGCGGGCTGGCTCAGCTACTGGTCGAGCGCGCAGGAGGGCTCGAGCGCCGACCTAGCCGCGCGCGAGGTCAGGGCGCTGCGCTCCTTTGGGCTCGAGGGGGTGAGCGAGCGCCTCGTGTCGCAGCTCAGCCACGCGCAGCGCCGCTCCCTCGACCTCGCGCGGCTGTGGGTGGAGGACCCCAGCGTCTATCTGCTCGACCAGCCCTGCGCCTTCCTCGACGGGCACTCCTTCTGGCGCCTGGTGCTGGTGCTGCAGCGCCTCAAGGAGAGCAGGCGGACGTTGATCATCGCCACCAACGAGTACAACCTCGCCTCGCAGGTGTGCGACCGCGCCGTCTTCGTGGAGAAGGGCGTCAACGTGGAGGAGATGGGCAAGGACTCGCCGCAGTACAAGGAGTTCGTGCGCCGCGCGCTGGGGTGGAAGTCGTGAGCGCGCCCCAGGGCCCCCCGCCCGCCGACCTCGCCCCCGCCCACGAGCCCGCCCACGAGCCCGCCCACGAGCCCCTGTCGGACGACATCAGCGCCCACCTCACCACCGCCGAGCTGCCCGTCGCGCCCGGGGAGGCGCGCGCCGCCCTCCCCCCCGCCGCCCTGCTGCTGTCGCGGCGGGGGGCGCTCTCGGGGCTCTGGGCGCTGGCGCTCACCTCGGCGGCGGCGCCCCCGCTCGCCCTCGAGACGCTGTTCGCCCACCGGGCGCAGTGGGCGCCGGGGGGCGCGTGGCAGGAGGCGGCCTTTGGGTTCGTGTGGTGCGTGTGGGTCACGCTCGGCGGGCTGACGCTGGTGGGGTGGGGGCTCAACCGCGCCGCCACGCGCGGGGTGGCGGGGGTGCCGGCGCTGCACGGCGTGGTGGGGCTCACCCCCACCCGCGACCCACAGCGCCGCTACGCCGAGCGCGTGACGCTCATCAGCGCCACCCTCTACCTCACGGCGGGGCTCCCTGGGCACCTGTGGCTGCTGCGCCTCGGCCTCACCGAGGGCGCGCAGCCCCTCACGCGCCTCGCCCTCACCGCCCTGGCGCTCTACGGCGTCCCGCTGCTCACCTGCCGCCTCGGGGCGGGGGGTCACGCGCTCGGCGCCCTCACGCTCGGGCTGCTGGCGGAGGGGGCGGCGCTCAGCGCGGCGTGGGGCACGCTGCCGTGAGCGCGACGCGGCGCGCGGCGCGGCGCGCCGCCGCGGCCTGGGGCGCCGCCGCCGCCCTGTGGGGCGCCGCCGCCGCCCTCGCGCTGCTCGCCCTGCTGCGCGCGCTGCTCGCCCCCGACGCGCCCTGGGCGCCGCCCGAGGGGGCGCGCGCCGCGCTGAGCGCCGCCGCCCCCGCCCTCGCTGCCACCGCCGGGCTGCTCACCCTCGCCCGCCACCGCCGCCGCCGCGGCCCCGCGTGGCGCGCCGCGTGGCTCGACGCCGCGGCGGGCGCCGGCGGCGCCCTAGAGTGCGCCCTCGACCCCGCCCACGCCGCCCGCGGCGGCGCCGCCTACGAGCTCACCGCCCGCGCCGCCGCCGCCGCCCTGCGCCGCGCCCCCCCGCCCCCCCCCCCCCCCCCCCCGCCCCGGCCCCCCGCCCCCCCCCCCGCCCCGCGCGGGTCCCCCCCCG
>VGTA01000542.1 GCA_016874875.1 Deltaproteobacteria bacterium
GTCGGGGCGCTTGGGCTGGCTGGCTTGGAGGATAAGGGGCTCTTGGTCTGGGTCATCGAGTGCCTCTTGAGCGCGGTCTTGGGCGCGGGTCAGCGGGGGGGCGGTGACACGCGCGGCGGGGGGGAGGGGGCGGTGGTTTCGCCCCACCAACCGCCCTAGAGGCGCCCTAGGGACAGGCTGTGCGGTGTCACAGCGCAGGTCGGGCTTTATTTCGCGTTTTATTTCGCCATCTAGCTCGCGCCCTATTCTTGGGCGTGGTCTTGGGCGCGGTCACCCCCCTCGCGCCGCACGCCGTGAACGCCAGGTCACGCCCTCCTCCGCTCAGACACGCGCCTGTGGCTTATTCTTGGACACGCCTAGCCCATGAGGGTTGGCACGAGATCTGCGAGCAGCGCTGCGCCCTCAAGACCTCTCACCCTCCTCAGGACGCAATCCCCATGACACGCACCACACATCGCCCCCCCCGCGCCCTCCTTCTGCTGACTCTCTGCCTCACCCTCACGCACCTCGGCTGCGACCCAGAGCGCGGCTCACAGCAAAACGCACAGCAAAACGCACAGCAAAACGCACAGCGCGACACTCCAGCCACCCCCACCGACGAGGCCTACGGCGAGGAGCGCGTGGGGCTGCGCGCCGCCCTGACCGCGGAGGGGGCGAGCGCCCCGGGCGACCGCGAGGGCCTGAGCGCCTCCGCCCCGCCGAGCTACGAGGAGGACTTTGGCTACGGCGCGGCGGGCAACTACGGCGATGAGGGCGCCGCGGGGGCGGGCGGCGGGTACGTGCCTGAGGAGCCGCCGCCGCCCCCCCCGCCGACCTACAGCCTCGCCGTGAGCGCCGAGGAGCTGGCGCGCCTCAAGGAGGGCGACGCGCGCTGGGGCGCCTACGTGGAGGGCGCGCTCGGCGGCTACGGGACCTACGACCTCGCGCGAGAGAGCTGGCTGCGCCTAGGCGACTTGAGCGCCGAGGGGCCCTTTGCCCTGCGCGGCGAAGAGGAGTCGCTGCGCCTGAGCGCCTCCTACGCCCTGGGCGTGAGCTCCGCGTTCCGCGGCCCGCTCCAGTACTCCGAGGAGGTGGACGTGAGCGGCGCTCTGCCCCTCGCGCCGCTCGGGGAGGTGGGCGAGGCGCTCACGCGCGTGGCGGGCGGGCCCCGCGTCGAGCTCGTGCAGAGCACCTACCAGATCGGGGAGGGGGCGCGGGTGCTGCGCGAGCGCTGCGCCCTGGCGTCGTCGGTGGAGGACGCCGCGAGTCCCACGGGCGCGGCGGGGGAGACGCTCGCGGCCACGCAGAGCGGCGACCTCGTGAGCGGGGAGTTCTCGTCCCTCGCCACCTACGCCGCCCTCGCCGCGCCGGCGGCGAGCTGCACGTGCTTCGCCCTCGACGGCGTCACCGAGATCGACTGCGCCGACTTTGACCGCGCCCTCGACGTCAACCTCCCCCTCGAGCAGCCCTTCTTCACCGCCAGCGACGAGCCCCTGAGCACCTTCTCGCTCGACGTGGACACCGCGAGCTACACCCTCGCGCGCCAGGCGCTCCGCGGCGGCGCCCTGCCCGACCCTTCGAGCGTGCGCGTGGAGGAGATGATCAACTACTTTAAGTACAACTACGCCCTCCCCGCCGCCGAGCGCCCCTTCACGATCTACACCGAGGTGGCGGACTGCCCGTGGAGCCCCGAGCGCAAGCTGGCGATGATCGGGGTGCGCGGGCAGGAGGTGGCCGTGACCGACCAGCCCCCCGCCAACCTCGTGTATCTGCTCGACGTGTCGGGGAGCATGCAGGAGGAGCTCTGGCTCATCAAGCCCGCCTTCCGCCTCCTCACGCGCCAGCTCCGCCCCCAGGACACCCTCTCGCTGGTGGTCTACGCCGGGCGCGACGCGGTGGTCCTCGACGGCCTCAGCGGCGACCGCCAAGAGGAGATCTTCGCCGCCCTCGACACCCTCGAGAGCGGCGGCGCCACCGCCGGCGCCATGGGCATCCGGCGCGCCTACGACATCGCGCGGGCGCACTTTAAGCCCGAGGGCAACAACCGCGTCATCTTGGCCACCGACGGCGATTTTAACGTGGGCGTGAGCAGCGAGGAGGAGCTGGTGCGCCTCATCGAGGAGGAGGCGGCGAGCGGGGTGCTCTTGACGGTCTATGGCTTCAACACCTCGGGCGACAGCTACCAGGACCGGAAGATGGAGGAGCTGTCGAATCACGGCGACGGCACCTACTTCTTTATCGACGGCGCCGAGGAGGCCACGCGCGCCTTCCTGCACAGCCTGAGCGGGACGCTCCTGACCATCGCCAAGGACGTGAAGGTGCAGGTGCAGTTCAACCCCGCCGTGGTGAGCGGCTACCGCCTGATCGGCTACGACAACCGCCGCCTCAGCGCCCAAGACTTCAACGACGACCGCGTGGACGCCGGCGAGCTCGGCAACGGCGAGGAGATGACGGCGCTCTATGAGCTGATCTTGGCGGGGAGCGGGGTGGAGGTGCCCGCCACGCCGGCGATTCTGCGCACGGGCGCGGCGGGCGCGGCGGGCGCGGCGGGCGAGGCGGGCGAGGCGGGCGAGGCGGGCGAGGCGCTCGGCGCCGATGAGCTGATGGCGGTGCGCCTGCGCTACAAGACGCCCGGCGCGGAGAGCAGCCAGCTCGTGAGCGCCGTGGCGCCCCGCGCCCCCCGCCCCGCCGCCTCCCAGAAGCTCCGCTTCGCCGCCGCCGTCACCCAGCTCGGCCTCTTCCTGCGCGGCGCGGCCTCGGCGCAGGGGGTGGGACTCGAGGGAATCGAGGAGGCGCTTGAGGGGCTCACGGGGGTGTCGCGGGAGGCGCGCGAGGAGGTGCGCGCGATGGTGTCGATGGCGCGCGCGGCGCGCTGAGGTGGGGGGGGGCGGGGGGCGGGGGGCTGTGTTAGGGTGAGCCCCCTCACCCCCCCCCCACAGCGAGCACAGAGGAGCGGCGCGTGTCGGTCTACACCCTTTTTATTGACGAGAGCGGTGAGTTTAACCTGCAGAACCTCACCGAGTCCTCTCAGATCGTGGCGCTCCTGCTGCCGGGGACGCCGACAGAGGAGCGCGCCCTCCCCGACGCGATCAAGGCGCTTTTCCCGCTCGGGCAGCAGAGCCACGCCACGGAGATGCCGGTGGCGGAGCGCGAGGCGCTGCTCACGCGGGTGCTCAACGTCTGCGCGAGCCAGGGCTGGCGCCTCGGGCGCATGATCCACAACCACCCAAGGCCCGAGCACCCTGAGGCGAGCGAGACCTACACGCGCCTGCTCGCGCGCTTCATCGTGGAGCTCTACAAGACGCTCCTCGATGAGGGCGAGGAGGTCGTGTTTCACCTGGTCTGCGCTCGGGTGAGCCTCGGCGTGGAGATCGACGGCGTTCAGCACTACTACCCCAATGTCTCGCTGGAGCTCAGAGAGCACCCGCGCGCGAACGCGATTTTGATCCAGGAGGCTAGCT
>VGTA01000543.1 GCA_016874875.1 Deltaproteobacteria bacterium
TCTATATGCTGACCCGCCCCGCCCCGCCGCCCTCCTCAACGCGCGTCGTCTTTGGGGCGCAGGGGGCGGCGCAGGGCGCCGCGCAGGGCGCCGCGCAGGGCGCCGCGCAGGGCGCCGCGCAGGGCGCCGCGCAGGGCGCCGCGCAGGGCGCCGCGCAGGGCGCCGCGCAGGGCGCCGCGCAGGGCGTCGCGCAGGGCGCCGTGCAGGTCGCCGCACAGGTCGCCGCGCAGGGCGGCTCGCATGGGTCGGAGCAGGGCGCGCCCCAGAGCAAGCGGAGCGCTCAGGGGGCGCGCCCCCCGCAGAGCGCCCAAGACGCCCGCTCTCGGCGCGGGCGGCTGGTGAGAGTCCGCGTGAGCTCCAAGCCGCACAAGGCCGAGATCTATCATAAGGGCAAGCGCATCGGGGTGACGCCGGAGACCATCGAGAAGGACGAGGAGGAGATCTGGCAGATCACGCTCAAGCTCAAGGGCTTTGAGGACAAGAGCGTGACGCTCCGCGGGGAGGACAAGAGCGTGACGCTGCAGTCGGCGTTTGGGAGCTTTGGCGGCGGCTTCTGAGCGCCTCGCCTACCGCTCCTCCGCGTACCCCATCAGCGCCGCGTAGAGCGCCGCGAAGGGCACGGCGGCGTCCCCCGCGCGCCACCCCGCCGCGAAGCCGTCGGCGAGGTTGACCCGCTCCGTCGGGTCCGCCTCCACATCATAGAGCTCTAGGCGCCCCGTCTTGAGATCACACAGGAGCTTGTGGCGCCCCTCGCGCACCCCCACCGCGCGCCGGCCATAGTTGCTGTCGGGGAGCAGCTCAAAGAAGACGCGGCGGCGCGCGAGCGCCTCCTCGGGCGCCCGCAGCAGCGACGTCCCCCAGAAGGAGGGCTCAGGCGGCGCGCCGAGCGCGTCGAGCAGCGTGGGCGCCACGTCGACGTGACTCACGGGGGACGCGACGACGCGCGGGGGCTGGCCGGGGAGGTAGAGCCACAGGGGTACGCGCGTCACCTCCTCATAGAGGCTCTGTCCGTGGAAGCGCCCCCCGTGCTCGCCGAACTCCTCGCCGTGGTCCGCGGTGAGGAGCACCGCCGTCGTCTCGAGCAGCCCGCGCGCCGCCAGCCCCTCAAAGAGCGCGCCGAGCTCGCGGTCGAGCGCCCGGAGGAGCGCCTCATAGCGCGGGCGGTCCCCCCGCGCCGGCGGCTCCCCGGGCGCGTCAAAGTAGGGCTCGTGGGCGTCATAGTAGTGCGCCCACAGGGCCAGGCGGGGGCGGTGGGGCGCGAGGCGCCCCGCGCGCCAGCGGTCCACGTGCGCGAGGACGTTCCGCGTCATGTGCGCCGCGCCAAAGACCTCGCCGTGGCGCGTGAAGTGGCTGGTGTCGAAATTGCGCGTGAGCGCCCCCTGCCCCAGCCCGCGCACAAAAAAGATCGTGACGTTGGAGAGCAGGGCGGTGTGCAGCCCCTCGTCGCGCAGCGACTCGAGGAGGAGGCGCTCCTTGGCCGCGGGCGTCTGGTCGCGCTCCATCTGAAAGGCGCTCGGCGGGCGAGAGCCGAGCAGGGCCGGCAGCGACCAGTACGTGGTCGCGCCGGCGCTGTAGGCGGCGGTGAAGCGCGTGGCGCGCTCGGCGAAGGCCCGCGTCAGGGGCATGTGGCGCTCGTAGGAGGAGGCGCGCACGGCGTCGAGGGTGATGAGGATGAGGTTGCGCGCGGGCGCGGCGGGCGCAGGGAGCGAGGCGGGCGCGGCGGGCGCGGCGGGCGAGGCGGGCGCGGCGGGCGAGGCGGGCGAGGCGGGCGCGGCGGGCGCGGCGGGCGAGGCGGGCGAGGCGGGCGCGGCGGGCGCTGGCGCAGGCTTTAACGCGCGCGCGTGCCCATCACAGCCCCGCTCTTGCCCAGGCGCCTCGGGGGCGCCGGGGTGGACGGCGGCGTCGTCGTCGTCGCAGTCGCCGCCCATCCAGAGCGCCGAGGCGCCATCGCCGTCGTGGTCGGAGAGCGCGCGCGCCAGCGCGAGCGCCGCGCGCGCCCCCACCGCCTGGCGCTCTAGGCGCAGGGCGGCGGCGTGGGTGAGCCCCCAGGCGGCGACGGCCAGACCACAGAGGGCGGCGCAGAGGGCGGCGCAGAGGGCGGCGCAGAGGGCGGCGCAGGGGGCGGCGCAGGGGGCGGGGGCGGTGCAGGGGGCGGCGCAGGGGGTATTCGCGCGAGCATCCCCGCGGGCTGCGCGCGGCGCGCGCGCCCAGCGCGCCACCCGCGGGCCCCACACCTGCCCCCAGAGCCACAGCCCGCCGAGCCACAGAGGGCGGAGGTCAAGGGTGTGGAGGGCGCGCACGGCGTCGAGGGCGCTCAGGAGCAGCGCGCCCCCGGCGAGGGCGGCGGCGGGGGCGGCGAGGGGGGCGGCGGGGGCGACGGCGGGGAGGCGCGCGCTGATGAGCGCGCTGAGGCGCGCGCCCGCCGCGTGGGCGACGCGACCGAGGAGGCGCGCGGCGGGCGGCCCGGCGAGGAGCGCGAGGGCGGCGGCGGCGAGGGCGGCGAGCCCCACCGCGAGGGCCTGGTACTCCTCGCGGCGCAGCGCGCGGTGCGCTGGCGGGAGCGTCACCTGCGCCGCCCACAGCACCCCCGCCGCCCCGAGCAGCGCCACCAGCGCCCACGCCCCCCCCTCCGGTGCCGAGCGCGGGCGCGCCCCCGGATAGGCGCGCGCCCCCGCCCGCCGCGCCCCCTCCAAGAGGGCCGCGAGGGGGAGGCTGAGCGCCGCGGTCAGCCCGAGCGCGGCGAGCGCCGCCCGCGGCTCGCCCGCGTGCGGTAGCGCCTCCACGAGCGGCACGAGCAGCGCGCAGAGCGCGAGCGTGCTCGCAGAGGGCGCCCGCCCCGCGTGGGCGGCGGGCGGCGCGGCGGGCGGCGCGGCGGGCGGCGCGGCGGGCGGCGCGGCGGGCACCGCTCAGCCCTGCCCCGCGCAGCTCAGCCCGGTCCCGCGCAGACCGCAGTAGCCGTTGGGGTTCTTGTGCAGGTACTGCTGGTGGCGCTCCTCGGCGTAGTAGAGCGGGGGGGCGGGGGCGAGCTCCGTGGTGACCGCGGCGCCCTCGGCGCCGTGGCGCGCGGTGGACGACAGGGCGCGCGCGAAAGCGTCGCGGCTCTCCTCTAGGGCCGCCCGCTGCCCCTCATCGCTCCAATAGAGGACGGAGCGGTACTGCGTGCCCACGTCGTTGCCCTGGCGCATCCCCTGCGTGGGGTCGTGATTCTCCCAAAAGCGCCGCAGGAGCTCATTGAGGCGCGCCTGCGCGGGGTCAAACCACACCTCCACCACCTCCGCGTGCCCCGTCCGCCCGCCGCAGACCTCCTCATAAGTGGGGTTGGGCGTGCGCCCCCCGGCGTAGCCCACCGCCGTCGCCGCCACCCCCGGCGCGCGCCAGAAGAGGCGCTCGGCGCCCCAAAAGCACCCCATGCCGCACAGCAGCCGCGCGAGGCGCTCG
>VGTA01000544.1 GCA_016874875.1 Deltaproteobacteria bacterium
CCCGCGCTCCACCCCCACGCAGATCGAGCCCCCGATGGACACCACGCTGCAGTACCACATCCAGCTCTCCCCTGGCGACAGCGCCCCCTACGTGCTCGTGCCCGGTGACCCGGGGCGCGTGCCCAAGATCGCCGCCTACCTCGACGACGCGCGCGAGGTGGCGCACAACCGCGAGTTCCGGACCTGGCGCGGCACCTACAAGGGGGTGCCGGTGTCGGTGACCTCCACGGGCATCGGCGGGCCGTCGGCGGCCATCTGCTTTGAAGAGCTGGCCAAGGTGGGGGCGGAGGTGCTGATTCGCGTGGGCACCTCTGGCTCCATCCAGGACCACGTGCGCGTGGGCGACCTCGTGCTCGCCTCCGCCGCCGTGCGCGACGAGGGCACCTCGCGGCAGTATGTGCCCCTGGCGTTCCCCGCGGTGGCGGACTTTGAGGTGCTCGGCGCGCTCAAGGCGGCGGCGGCGGCGCAGGGGCGCGCGCACCACGTGGGCGTGGCGCACTGCAAGGACGCCTTCTATGGCGAGGAGCCCGCCGACCTCCCCCTCCGCGCCGACTGGGAGGCGCGGTGGGAGGCGTGGACGCGGGCGGGGGCGCTGTGCACAGAGATGGAGAGCGCCACGCTGTTTGTGGTGAGCCAGGTGCGCCGCCTGCGCGCTGGGGCGGTGCTCACGGTGGTGGGGGAGACCAAGGGCGGGGAGGTGAAGATCGCGCACGTGGGGCCCGAGGCGGCCATCGAGGTGGCGCTAGAGGCGATCGTGAGACTCGACGCCGCCCGTCGCGGGGGCTGAGGGGCGAGCGCCCACGCAGGGCGCGCTCAGGGCACGCAGAGCTGCGCGCCGCTCGGCTGGCGCGCGCAGCGCAGCGCGCCGGGGCACGCCCCCCCCGCCCCGCAGGCGGGGGCGCACACGGGGTGGCCGGTGGGCTGCGGCGCGCAGGTGAGCCCGCTGGGGCAGGGCAGCGTGGCGTCGCAGGCCATGTCCATGCACACCCCCGAGCGGCTCGCCCCCGCTAGAGCGCAGGCGTAGGCGCCCGCGCAGTCGGCGTGGTCAGCGCAGCGCTCGCCGAGGCCCGCGCGCCCCTCGGGGAGGCAGGCGTTGCTGAGCGAGGGCAGGGGCTTGCACTCCTCGCCGGGGCGGCACTGCTCGCGCCCGTAGCAGAGCGCCCGGCAGCGCCCGTCGGCGTCTTCGTCGAGGGCGGGGCTCACGCAGAGGTGGTCGCCCACGCAGGTGGCGCCGGCGGCGCAGGCGTCGTCGAGGCAGCCGAGGCCGGGGGCGCAGAACTGCGCCGGGCCGCAGTCGCGCGTGGCGGCGCAGGCGGCGGCGTCAAAGACCCACAGGTCCACGGCGTAGGAGTTGGCCACGAGGGGCGTGGCGCCGCGCACCTCGAGGCGGTAGGCGCCCGCCCGCTCCGAGCGCGTCTCGATGAGCGCGCCGTCCCGCCGCTCGGCGCGCTCCGCCACGAGGCGCCCGTCGGGGCCGTAGAGCGCCACCTCGAGGGCGCCGAGGGCGGCGCGCCAGCTCACGAGGAGGCTGATGACCTGCCCGGCGCGCGCGTCAAAGGTGAAGGCGTCGGTGTCGCCGGCGCAGAGCTGAAGCCCCTCGATGACGTCGGCGGGGATGGGGGCGGGGGAGGGGCCCTCGTAGGTGTCCTCAGCGCAGCCGGCGGCGCAGCCGCCCGCGAGGCGGCGGAGCTCGAGGGCGTAGGCGCCGCTGGCGGGCTGGTAGGGGTACACCGCCACCAGCGCCCCGTCCACGCCTCCGGCGCAGGGGAGCGCCACGCGCTCGGTGGTGCTGCTGGCGCTGGCGCTCTCGTACTCGTAGAGGGGGCTGCCCATGTCGTCGGCGCGCAGGGCCACGGCGAGGTCGAGGTCGAGGGCGGGGTCGCTGAAGCTCACGGTCACCTCGAGCCCGTCCTCGGCGCCTAGGGGGAGCCAGTAGAAGTCCACCTGCTCGTCACAGATGGAGAGGTCGGGGTAGCGCCCCGGCTCGAGGGGGGTGGCCTGCTCGTCGGGGGTCTCAAAGGCGTCGGGGAGGCAGCGCCCCGCGCAGGTGCCGCTGAGGGGGAGGCACTGGTAAACGCGCTGGTCGTCGCTGGTGGTGAGGGCGGCGCAGGCGGACTCCGCGGGGCAGCCGGCGCCGGTGGCGGCGTCGCAGGAGGCGCCGCAGAAGGTGCCCTCCTCGTACGAGAGGCACAGGTCATCGGCGCCGCCGCACTGCCCGCTGTGCGTGCAGGGGGCGCACAGCGGCAGCCCCCCCCCCGCCCCGCCGCCGATCGCCGTGGTGAGGTAGATGGGACTCTCGGCGGTCTGGTCGCAGAGGGCGCCGCTGGGGTCGTCGTTGTCGGTGGCGATGACGCGGTAGTAGATGGGGGCGGCGCGCCGTCGGGGAGGTTGGGGTTGGGCAGCGCCGCGCGCCACGACGAGCGCGCCACGAGGGCGGCGGGGTCGGGGGCGGGGGCGTCGGGGTCGGGCTCGAACTCCACGAGCTCCCAGCCCTCCACGAGCTCCACGCGCGGGTCGGCGGCGGGGCTGACGAGGTAGGCGAGCAGCGGCGGCGACTTGACGCCGAGGTCGTCGAGGACGTCGGCGCGCAGGACGTAGTCGGCCACCCCCGTGACCTCGTCGGCGGGGGTGTGCTCGATGGAGGGCGGCCGCCCAGGGCAGCCGGCGCCGTTGGGGCGCGCGAAGCGCACGAGGAGCTGCTTGCGCACGCCGCGCGCCTCGTCCCCGGCGCGGTAGGCGTAGAGCGAGAGGACGAAGCGCCCCTGCGCGACGAGGTCAGCGGCGGAGGGGCACCAGGTGAGGGCGCGGCGCTTACCCGCCACCTCCGGCGGGGGCGCGAGCGTCACCCCGGCGGGCGCGGGGGCCTCGAGGCGCACAAAGACCTCCTCGTCGGGCACCGCGTCGGCCTTGACGAGCACCTCGAGGTCACGGAGGCAGGCGGGGGCGCCGGCGGGGTCCACGTCCACGTTGACCCCCGTCCCCTGCGGGCGCTCAAAGAGCAGCTGCGTGGCGCCGCCCCCGCCGCCCTCGCTCACGGTGAGCGACACGCTCTCCTCGGCGCGCGCGCCGCTGGGGTCGCGCGCCTGCAGCGTGAGCGTGTAGCGCCCCGCGTCCGACGAGAGCGGCGCCCACTGGAAGAGGGCGCTGGCGGCGGTGAGGGGGGTGAGGGTGGGCGCCCCCGCGGCGCTCTCGCGCGCCGCCGGGGTGGGGGTGAGCGAGAAGCTAAACGTGAGCGTGTCGCCGTCGGCGTCCGCCGCGAACACCTCAAGCGACTGCGCGGCGTTGACGCGCCAGGACTGCTCTTGGAGGGGCAGGAGGCGCGGGGGGGCGTTGCCGTCGCAGGCGGCGAGCCAGAGCGCGCCGAGCGCGGCGAGGGCGAGGCGCGCGGGGAGGGGTGGTGTCATGTGGTTGTGTGTGAGGGTGAGGGTGAGGG
>VGTA01000545.1 GCA_016874875.1 Deltaproteobacteria bacterium
TGCCGCGCTCGCTCCGCGACGCGCCGCCGAGCGAGTACCCGCGCCTGCAGCGCCGCGCGGAGCACTTTATGGGCCCCTACCGCGCCCTCGACGAGCAGGGGCGCCCCCTGATCTCGGTGCGCGGCGACGAGCGCGGCGAGGTGGAGTGGGGGGCGCCGGACGCCCATTTCGCCCGCCTCAGCCCGCGCCCGCTGCGGGTCACGCTGCCCCACACCCTCACGGCGAGCGGCCTGCGCCCCGACCTCGCGCGCCTCCGCGTGGCCGCGCCGGAGGTGGGCGAGCGCCGCGCGTGGCTGCTGGGCTTCCCGCGCACGAGCGAGGGCGTGGAGGCGCTGCTGACGGCGCTGGTGACGCTCTGCCTCAAGGACCGCTGCGCCCTCGCCGACGAGCTCGCCCACCTCGCCTACCCTCAGTCGCCGGAGATGCTGTCGTACTGGCTTCAGCTCAAGGACTACACGGCGCGCTGGGGGGCGGCGGAGTAGGGGCGGGGGAGTAGGGGCGGGGGAGGAGGGGTTTTAGGAGAAGAGCTCGGGCATCGACAGGTACTTGTCGCCGCGGTCGCAGACGATAAAGACCACCACGCTCCCCGCCGGCGCGCTCGCCGCCACGCGCAGCGCGGCGACGGCGGCGCCGCCGGAGGAGGGGCCGCAGAAGAGGCCCTCGGCGCGGGTGAGGGCGCGCGCCATGTGGAGCGCCTCCTCGGCGGTGACGTCGATCACCTCGTCCACGCGGTGGGGCTCGTAGATGGCGGGCAGGTAGGCGGGGGACCAGCGGCGGATGCCCGGAATCTTGGATTCGCCGGCGGGCTGCACCCCCACCACGCGGATCTCGGGGCGGCGCTCCTTGAGGTAGCGCGAGGTGCCCATGATGGTGCCGGTGGTGCCCATGGCGCTCACGAAATGGGTGACGCGCCCGCCGGTGGCCTCATACACCTCGGGGCCCGTGGTCTCGTAGTGCATCTGCGGGTTGGCGGGGTTGGCGAACTGGTTGATCAGGTGGTGGTCGCCGCGGGCGGCCAGGGCGCGCGCGCGGTCGATGGCGTCCTCCATGCCGCCGTCCACGAGCTCCACGGCGGCGCCGTAGGCGCGCATCGTCGCCACGCGCTCGGGGGTGGAGCTCTTGGGCATCACGAGGGTGATGGGGAGTCCCTTGAGCGAGGCGATGAGGGCGAGGGCGATGCCGGTGTTGCCGCTCGTGGCCTCCACCAGCCGCCGCCCGCCGAGCAGCCCGTCGCGCTCGGCGGCGGTGATCATAGCGAGGGCGGCGCGGTCCTTGACGGAGCCGCCGAGGTTGGTGCCCTCGAGCTTGGCGTACACCTCCACCTCAGCGCGCGGGTTGAGGGCGCGCAGCAGGGCGAGGGGCGTGCCTCCCACGAGGCCGACGAAGCGCTCGGGGATGGCGGCGGTCACGGCGCCCCCCCCGCGACGCGCGCCCCCCCCGCGACGCGCCCCTCGCCCGCGCCAGCTCGGGGG
Organism: Deltaproteobacteria bacterium; assembly: GCA_016874875.1. Classification (GTDB taxonomy): domain Bacteria; phylum Myxococcota_A; class Bradymonadia; order UBA7976; family VGTA01; genus VGTA01. The sequence goes on from VGTA01000545.1 coordinate 1,473, forward strand.
CGGCGCCGAGCGCAGAGGCGCCAGAGCCCCCAGAGAGTCCAGAGCGGCCAGAGCGGCCAGAGCGTCTTGGGCCCCCAGGGGGCGGGGCGCTGCGCGCAGCCCTCGCCCGCGGGGGGCGGCGGGGGCGGCGGCGGGGGCGCCATGTCCTCCTCGGGGGGGCCGAGGTCGGGGGGGAGGTCCTCGGCGAGAGGGGGAATCGGCGTGCGGGGGTCGGCGCCATGGACGCCCACGTGGGCGCAGGGGGGGGCGGTGAGGGGCTGGTTGTAGGCGGAGGGCTCGGCGGGCGGGAAGATGAGCACGCAGTTGCCGGCCTCGGGCACGCAGCCCGGCGGGCAGTGCTCGGTGGGCTGGCGCAGCTCCACGCAGGCCTCCGCGCCCCCGTCCCCGCGCTCGCGCCCCCACTCGTCGAGGACGGCGACGCGGAAGCAGTCCTCGCGCGGGAGGGGGGCGTAGAGCACGGGGAGGGAGAGGCTGATCGAGCGCGCGGCGCGCTCGGCGGTGACGCCGGGGACCACGCCCACCAGCCGCTCCGTGTCGTCCACCTCGCGCTCGCGCACGGCGCCCGCCTCGTCGCGCGGCACGCTGCGCGTCCTGTAGACGGCGTAGGTGGCCTCGGGGAGCGGCAGGGGGCGGAAGCTGACCTTGAGCTGCAGATGCGCGGGGGTGACGCAGCTAAAGTCCTCGGCGTCGATGTCCACGAACGCCCCGCCGCAGAGGTCGCCGTCCACCTCCACGGCCCCCACGCCCCCAAAGCCCTCTAGGCTGCCCATGGGGTCCTTGCGCGTCTTGAAGGTGACCTCGTAGTCGTCGTACTCGCGCAGGCGGACGTCGGGCGGGGAGAGGCGGAGGGTGTGGTCGGCGCGCTCGGCGAGGGTCATGAGCGGCTTGAGGAGACCGATCACCTCGGGGGCGGGGCCGTTCTGCACGAGCTGCGCGGGGGCGAGGAGGGTGAGGAGCGCGGGAATCTCCACGCCGTCGGCGTCGGTGAAGCGCACCTGCTCGGCGCTCGGGCACCAGTCGCCTCGGTAGGCGAACCGCAGCCCCCCGTCCACGGGCCAGCGCACCGACTCGTCGGCCTCGATGGGGAAGCGGGGGGGCTGCGTCCAGGTGAAGGCGACGCGGGGGTCCCCGCCGCAGGCTTGGGCGTGGGCGCGAGGGGCGCCGAGCAGGAGGGCGAGGGGCAGCGCGAGGGGCAGCGCGAGGGGGCGCGCGAGGGGCCGCGCGAGGGGCCGCGGGCGGCTCACGCGAGCGACCAGTCGACGAGGGCCTGCCCGCGCGCGACGAGGGCGGCGTTGACCTGCGAGTAGGGGCGCGAGCCAAAGAAGCCGGCGTGGGCGGAGAGGGGCGAGGGGTGGGCGCCCTTGAGGACGGTGTGCTTGGCGGGGTCGATGAGCTTGGCCTTGGCCTGCGCGGGCTTGCCCCACAGCACAAACACCACGTGGTCGCGCGAGGCGCTGATCGCCCGAATCACCTCGTCGGTGAACAGCTCCCAGCCGCGGTCGCGGTGAGAGTTGGGCTCGTGGGCGCGCACGGTGAGCACCGTGTTGAGCATGAGCACGCCCGCCCGCGCCCAGGGGCGCAGGTCGCCGCTCTCCTTGCCATCCACCTTGGGCGCGCTCAGCCCGAGGTCGCTGGCGAGCTCCTTGTACATGTTCTTGAGGGAGGGGGGGACCTTGACGCCGGGCTTCACCGAGAAGCTCAGCCCGTGGGCCTGCCCGTCGTCGTGGTAGGGGTCTTGGCCGAGGACGACCACGCGCACCGCGCTGAGCGGGGTGAGGTGGAAGGCGGTGTAGACCTCGTCGGCGGGGGGGAAGACCTGCGCGGCGGCACGCTCCTGCGCGAGCCAGGCGCCGAGGGCGGCGAAGGACGGGGCGGCGAGGGCGGCGCTCAGGGCGCCCTGCCAGTCGGCGGGGAGGGTGCTGCTCATGGGGTGCGCTCTGCGGTGAGTGGGGAGGGG
>VGTA01000546.1 GCA_016874875.1 Deltaproteobacteria bacterium
GGGTATTTCGCGGCGGGGGCGCTCTTGGTGAGCGCGCCCGTGATGGCGTTGTTCTTTGCGCTGCAGCGGCAGCTGGTGGGGGGGCTGACGGCGGGGGGGGTGAAGGGGTGAGGGGAGCTAGACGCTGACATCATCGAGCTTTGATGATCTGAGTCTGGCCAATAGCGCAGTCTGTTGAGCGAGCGGAGACGAGCGATACATGTGCGCTCAAGACCATTTGTCCAGCGTTTTCCCGTTGTGAGTTGTGGCTAGAGCAGAGGGGTGCGATCCACCACTGGCGACCAATCTCAGGTTCTATTACTCTGACATGCGCGCCAACATTTGCTGTATTTTGGCAACCATTGACAGCACAAAGCGCTCGGACCGATGCTGTGTGACGTCTCCAATGCGCTAACCATGAAGCGCAACAAGGTTTATGATCTGATGTTCCATTTATATTTTCTACAATGAAGTTCATTTTTAATCCTCGATCTTGTGTTCTTGGCTGTGAGTTGGGTTTCTTGTCCCGTAAGTCGGGTGCTCAGGTTTTTGATTGCCTCTGATAATTGCAGGTATGCCCTTTTGGCATCGTCGGGTCAGTTTGATTCGAGCGGTATCAGTTGTTCTTGGGTGGTCATGTGGTGAGTTTGGGCTCATATCGCTTGGGTATCAAGATATTGTGACCCCAAACATCGGCACCTACACCGACGAGTTCGACACCGCCCACGCCGTGAGCGCCGAGGAGTGGGTGATCACCTAACCCGGGAGCGCCCCGAGCGTGTTTGAGATCGAGAGGTTCTCCAACGACGAGCAGGCGCTCTTCGCCCACAACGCCTCCACCAACGAGTACTCGCCGAATCTCTACAGCCGCTTTGACTGGGTTGTGCTACAAGGAGACCTCTGGTTCTGCCAGACCTCCTACGACGCCGAACCCCTCGAGGCGGCGCGCGCCACCACCCGCGCTGACGAGAGCGACCCCACGGTGAACGGCTGCAACACCTTCCCGTGGAGCAAACTCGTCGCCACACCCTGACCGAGCACGAGCCTGATGATGAGCGCCCCCGACGCCCCCGCTGCACCCAACACCCCCACGCCCGCCCGCGGCCCCCTCGGCTGGGCGCGCGCCCTCTACGACTGGGTCCTCTCGTGGGCCGACACCCCCCACGGCCTCAGCGCGCTCGTCGTCCTCTCGGCGGTGGAGTCGATCTTCTTCCCCATCCCCCCCGACGTGCTGCTCATCGCGCTGACGCTCGGGGCGCGCGCCCGGTGGGCGCGGCTCGCGCTCGCCTGCACGCTCGCCTCCGTGGTGGGCGGCCTCATCGGCTACGCCCTCGGCGCCACGGTGTGGGAGCAGATCAGCGACACCTTCTATCAGCTGGTGCCGGGGTTCACGGAGGCCAAGTTCCTTCAGATCAAGGGCCTCTACGAGGAGTGGGACTTCTGGATCGTGTTCGCCGCCGGCTTCACGCCCATTCCCTACAAGGTGATCACGGTGAGCGCCGGGGCGTGCGACATCTCGCTGCCCATCTTCATCGTCGCCTCCGTGCTGTCGCGCGGGGCGCGCTTCTTCTTGGTCGCCAAGCTCCTGCACGTCTATGGGGCGCCGATGCGCGATTTCATCGAGCGGCGCTTCAACCTGCTGACCATCGGGCTGATGGCGGCGCTCGTCGGGGGGTTCGCGGCGCTCAAGCTGCTGCTCTGAGGGGGCGCGGATGGCGCGCCTCGCCCCCACTGCTCGCGCGCGCGCTCCGCTGCGCGCCCTCCTCACGGCGCTCGCCCTGAGCGGCTGCGAGGGGGGCGGGGGGCGCCCCCTCTCGCCCGCGCCCCCCGCGCCCCCCGCGCCCCCCGCGCCCCTCCCGGCGCCCGCCGGCGAGCTCATCAGCCTTGAGGCGCTGGCGCGGCGCGAGCGAATCGCGGGGGCGCCGGAGGCGCTGCGCGACCTCGAGCTGCTCGCCGCCGCGCGCGACGCCGCGCGCCGAGGGGCGCTCGACGAGGCGGCCGGTTGGGCGCGCGCGGCGGCGGCGCTGGGGGAGAGCGCGCGGCAGGAGGCGCTGGCGCTGGGGGTGGAGGTGGAGGGGTGCGCGCAGGCGCGCGAGGCGCTCCGCGCCCTCTCGACGTCGGGGCGCCCCTGGGGCGCCGAGCGCGTCGCGGCGCTCACCTGGCGCCTCGCCGCCCGCTGCGACCCCTCGTCCCTCGACGCCCTCGCGGGCCAGGTGAGCGCCCAGCACCCCGCCCTCGCCGCGCAGCTCCAGCTCCCCCCCCCGTCCCCGCCCCTGCGCTTTGGCGACGAGCTCGCCCGCGCCCTCGCGCTTGAGCGCGCCCTGCGCAACGAGGACGCCGCCGCCGCCCTCGAGGCGCTGAGCGCGCGCGCGGGCCTGAGCCCCGCCGAGCGCTGGGGGGTGGAGTGGGAGCTGCTGCGCGTGCGCGTGGAGCGGCTGCGCGCGGGCTACGAGGGCGCCGCGCGGCGCCTTGACGCGCTCGCGCGCCTGCCGGGGGCGCCGAGCGGGGCGCGCTGGCGCCAGGCGCGGCTGCTCGCCGCCAAGGCCTGGAGCAAGGCGGGCGACGCCCGCCGCGCGCGCGCCACCCACGAGGAGCTGGCGCGCGAGTGGGGCTTCAGCGACGAGGGCGCCGAGGCGCGCTTCCTGCTCGCCTTTGACCGCTACGAGCGGCGGGAGTGGCGCGCCGCCGCCGACGCCTTCGCCGCCCTCTGCCGCCACCGCGGGGAGGCGGCGCGGGCGGCGCGGGCGGGGGGCGCGCCGCCCAATGAGCGCGCGGCGGCGGCGGAGTGGTACCACGCCTGGAGTCTGTACCAGCTCGCCCCGGCGCGCGCCGCCCCCTTCCTTGAGGCGCAGGCGGGCGAGGGGCCCCCGCGGACCGAGGAGGCGCGCCGCGCCGCCTATTGGGCGGCGGAGGCGTGGGCGCCGCGCGACGCCGCGCGCGCTGAGGCGCTCCGCGGGCGCCTGCTCGACGCCTCCCCCCACGACTGGTACGCGCTGCTGCTCCGCGCCCGCCTCCCCGCCCTCCGCCCTGACCTCCCGCCCCTCCGCCTCGCGCGCGACGGCGGCGCGGGGGGGGCGGGGGTGGGGGCGGGGGCGGGGGCGGGGGCGGGGGGCGGGGACCGCCTCGCGCGGCGCGCGGCGCGGGCGGCGCGCGCCGACGCCCTCGGGCTGCCTGAGGTGGCGGCGATCGAGCGCGCGGCGGCGGAGCGGGAGCTGCGGGAGGCGCTGCGGGGCCTCGGCGAGGAGGAGGCGCTCGGGCTCCTGGCGCGCGCGGGGGGGCTGGGGCTGGCGGAGGTGGGGCTGCGCGTGAGTCTGGGGCTCGCCCCCGCCCGCCGCCACGAGGCGCCGCGCGCCGCCGAGGCGGGGTGGTGGCGGCTCGCCTACCCCTGGGGCTTCGCTGAGGAGGTGTCGCGCGCCGCCGCCCGCGAGGGGCGCGCGGCG
>VGTA01000547.1 GCA_016874875.1 Deltaproteobacteria bacterium
GCCCTCCCGAGGGCGCTCTCGCTGTCGCTGATCGCCGCCTGGCTCGCCGCCTGCGACCCGCCGCCCACGCCCTCCGACCGCCTCGATCAGACGGTCTCGCCCCCGCCCGACGCCGACGTGGCGGGCGCGGAGACGGCGGGCGCTGAGGTCGCGGGCGCTGAGGTCGCGGGCGCTGAGGTCGCCCCCGACATGCTCGCCCCCGACATGCTCGCCCCCGACATGCTCGCCCCCGACCGCTGCGCCGCCCTCGGGCGATGTAGCGACGCGGGCGGCTGGTGCGAGCCCGCCGACGCCCCCGCCTGCTGGGCTTCCGGCGCCCCCGTCTGCTACCCCGCCGACCACCCCATCTCCCGCCGCTACTGCGCGGACGCGCCGCCCGTGGGCCCCCACGGCTGCGACTGCCCCGAGGGCTACGAGGTCTCTCTCGACGGCGACGCCTGCGTGCGCGCCGAGGGGGCGGAGGCGACCTTCCACGGCGCGCGCCTGGGCGTGTGCGCCGCCGCCGACAACGTGAGCTACGGCAAGTTCGGCGCCCTCTACCCCAACACCGACGGCGACGCCTCCAACGACTTTGTGCAGAGCCCCTACTGGGGCCAGGAGGGCGCCGCCCCCACGGGCCGCCTCAACGCCGTGGGCGTGTGGGCGTGCGACGCCGCCACGAGCGCGGCGGGCACGGCCCCCGTGGGCGAGTGGATCGGCTTCTCGCGCTGCCTGACGGTGGAGGAGGCGGGCGACTACCTCGTGGGCATCGCCGGCGACAACCGCGTGCGCCTCAAGGTGGACGGGCAGCTGGTCTTTGAGCGCGACTCGTCGTCCACGAGCAACTTCAACTACTGGCACATCCAGCGCCTCGCCCTGAGCAGCGGCGTCCACTTCATCGAGCTCTCGGGGCTCAACGACGGCCTCGTGGCCGCCTTTGGCGCCGAGATCAGCGGCCCCTTCCCCGCCGGCGCGCTCCTCACCGAGGAGGCGATGAAGGCCGCCGACTACGCCGGCAACATCGTCTTCTCCACGGGCGAGCTCGCGGGCGGCGGCCTCTTTGACCTCGGCGCCAACAGCGGCTGGTCGTGCCCCGAGGGCTTCGCCCTCAACACCTGCGGCGACGCCCCGTCCTGCTCGCGGTAGGACGTGGTCCCCTGCGTCCCCCCCGTGGACCCCCCCCCGCCCCCGGTGGACTGCGACGCCGCGGGCCGCTGCGCCCCCAACGGGGCGTGGTGTGAGAGCGCGGCGCACCCCGCCTGCTGGGCGGGCGCGGCCCCCGTGTGCTGGGACCCCGACCACCCCATCTCGATTCGGCACTGCGGCGACGCCCCCGCGGAGCCCTCAGAGTGCTCCTGCCCCGACGGCTTCTCGGTGAACCCCGCCGGCGACGGCTGCGTCCGCGCCACCGCCGCCGCCGCCACCCACGCCGGCGCCCGCTACGCCGTCTGCGACGCCGGCGGCAGCCCCGCCTACGGCTGGGGCGGCGCCCTCTACCTCAACACCGACGGCGACCCCACCAACGACGCCGTGGCCTCCCCCTACTGGGGCGCGACGAGCGCCTCGGACTCGGTCAACGGCCGCCTCAACCAGGTGGGCGTGTGGGCCTGCGACGCCGCCACGAGCGCCGTGGGCACCGCCCCGGTGGGCGAGTGGATCGGGTTCGCCCGCTGCCTCACGGTGGAGCGCGCGGGGGACTACCTCGTGGGCATCGCCGGCGATAACCGCGTGCGCCTTAAGCTCAACGGCCAGCTGGTCTTTGAGCGCGACGACGCCAACACCGCCAACTTTAACTACTGGCACATGCGCAAGGTCAGCCTCAGCGCCGGCCTCAACATCATCGAGCTCTTTGGCAAGAACGACGGCCTGATCGCCGCCTTCGGCGCTGAGATCAGCGGCCCCTTTGAGCCCGGCACCCTCAACACCGAAGACCAGCAGCGCGCCGCCGACTACGCCGGCCGCCTGATCTTCTCGACCCGCGACATGCAGGGCCAGGCGTTTGACCTCGGCGAGGCGAGCGGCTGGCGCTGCCCTGAGGGCGTGGCGCTCAACCTGTGCGGCGAGCAGCCCTCGTGCGTCAAGGTCGAGGAGGCCCCCTGCGCGGAGACCCCCGCGCTCGGCTGCGACAGCGACGCGGCGGCCTGTGGCGCCAACGCCCTGTGCGTGGACGCTGAGGGCGGATTTGAGTGCGTCTGCGCCCCCGGGTTTGTGGGCGACGGGCAGCTCTGCGCGCCCGTGGCGTGCCCCGAGAACGCCAGCGGCGCCCCCTGCGCCTGCGACCCCGGCTTCGTGGGGCAGCTCACGCTCGACTACGAGCAGAACGCCTGGCTCGGCGAGTGCGCGCCCGCGGACCCCTGCGTCGGCGTGGAGTGCGCGCAGGGCGAGACCTGCGAGCCCGCCTCGGGCGCCTGCGTGAGCTGCGAGGGGCGCTTCCGCTGCGTCAACGGCGCCTACTGCGAGGACCCGGGCGCCCCCGGCTGCTGGCTGGGCGCCGCCCCCGTCTGCTACGCCCCCGCGCACCCGCTCTCTCAGCGCCACTGCGCCCCCGTGGCGGACCCCGCCCTCTGCGACTGCCCCGACGGCTTCGCGGCCACCCCCGCGCAGGACGGCTGCGTGCGCGCCACCACCACCCCCGCCGTCTCCAACGGCGCCAGCTACCGCGTGTGCGACGCCAACGGCAGCCCCGCCTACGGCTGGGCGGGCGCGCTCTACGAGGACACCGACGGCGACGCCACCAACAACGCCGTGGTGGCGCCCTACTGGGGTCAGACCGGCAGCGGCGCCCTCGGCCGCCTCAACCAGGTGGGCGTGTGGGCCTGCGACGCCGCCACCAGCGCGGCGGGCTACCAGCCCGTGGGCGAGTGGATCGGGTTCGCCCGCTGCCTCACCCTCGAGCGCGCCGGCGACTACCTGATCGGCATCGCCGGCGACAACCGCGTGCGCCTCAAGGTGGACGGGCAGCTGGTCTTTGAGCGCGACGACGCCAGCACCACCAACTTCAACTACTGGCACATCCGCAAGGTGTCGCTCACCAGCGGCGTCCACATCATCGAGCTCTCCGGCTACAACGACCACGCCATCGCCGCCTTTGGCGCCGAGATCAGCGGCCCCTTCCCCCCCGGCAGCCTCGCCACCGAGGCGCAGCAGAAGGCCGCCGACTACGCCGGCCGCCTCGTCTTCTCCACCGGCCGCCTCCAAGGCGAGCTCTTCACCCTCGGCGAGCAGAGCGGCTGGTCTTGCCCCGGCGAGGCGCAGGCCCTCAACACCTGCGCCGAGCGCCCCGAGTGCGTGGAGACCGAGCGCGTGGACTGCCTCAACGGCCCCGTGGACAGCTCCGGCGCCTACGAGTGCGTCCGCGGCAGCTACTGCGAGACCGGCGACCAGCCCGCCTGCTGGCAGGGCGCCGCCCCCGTCTGCTACGAGCCCACCCACCCCCTCT
>VGTA01000548.1 GCA_016874875.1 Deltaproteobacteria bacterium
GCGCGAGGCGGCGCATGGGGCGGCGGCGGAGGGACTCGTCGCCGTCGAGCGTCACCTCAAAGGGCGCCCCGCTCAGCAGCCCGCTCAGGAGGCGGATCGTGGTGCCGCTGTTGCCGCAGTCGATGGGCCCGGCGGGGGGGCGCAGCCCGCCGAGGTCGCCGAGCCCCACCCCGCGCACCCGCCACGCCCCCTCCCCCGCCGGCGCCCCCTCCTCGCGCCACGCCTCCACCCCGAGCGCCGCGAGCGCCCCGCGCGTGCTCGCGAGGTCGGCGCCGCCGCCTACGTTGCTGATTCGCGATGGCGCCGCCGCGGGGTCGGCGAGGGCGGCGAGCATAAAGGCGCGGTGCCCCACCGACTTGTCCCCCCACAGGCGCGGCTCCGCCGGGCGCGCCCCCCACGCGCCCCCCGCCGCGTGGCTCCCGCCCGCCCCCTCGTGCAGGCGAAAGAACGCCTCCGCGCGCCCCACCAGCCCCTCGAGGTCCCCCGCGCGCGCGTCGAGGGCGGGCGGGAGCCACTCGGTGGGGAGCTGATGAGCAAAGTAGCGGCGCTGGCGGCGGGCGTACTGGCGCGTGGCGAACACCATCTGCTCCACCGCCGCCGCCCTTGACAGCTCCCCGTCGAGGTGACGCAGCGCGATTCGATAGCCGATCGCCCCCATGCTCTGCAGCGCCGCCCCGTGCCCCGCCGCCCGCAGGCGCGCCGCCTCCTCCAAGAACCCCCCCGCCCACATCGCCTCCACCCGCGCCGCGACGCGCGCGTTGAGCGCCTCGCGCCCCGGGTCGAGTCCCCACACCTGCGCCGGCGCGCGCAGCGCGCTAAAGCCGTGCGCTTGGTGCGAGGCGCTCAGCGGGCGGCCCGTGGTGAGGAAGACGCCGAGGGCGCGCTCCACCCGCTGCCGGTCGCGCGGCATCAGGCGCGCCGCCGCCTCCGGGTCCACCGCCGCCAGCTCCGCGTGCAGCGCCTCCACCTCCCCCGCCGCGATGCGCGCCTGCAGGTGCGCGCGCACCGCCGGGGCCACCGGCGGCGCCTCGCAGAGCCCGTAGAGGAGCGCCTTGAAGTAGAGCCCCGTCCCCCCGCACAGCACCGCGCGCCTCCCCCGCGCCGCCAGCTCCCGCGCGGCGCGCTCGGCGAGCTCCACGAAGCGCGCCGCGTCGAAAGGCGCGTCGGGGGTGACCACGTCGAGCAGGTGGTGCGGCACCCCCCCCAGCTCCGCCCCGCGCGCCTTCCCTGTGCCGACGTCGAGCCCCTCGTACACCTGACTCGCGTCCACGCTGATCACCTCCGCGCCGAGGCGCGCGGCGAGGCGCGCGGCGAGGGCGCTCTTGCCCGAGGCGGTGGGCCCCACCACGCAGAGGAGCGGCGGGAGCGGCGGGGGCGGCGGGGGCGGCGCGGGCGGGGGGGGGGGGCTCATGGGATGCGTGCCTGCCGTGGACGAGGGGGGGGCGCTCAGCCGAGGCTCTCGCGCAGCAGGCGCTCGATCTCCTCGATGGCGCCCTCCGCCGAGATGCGGCGCTGCGCCATCGTGTCGCGGTCGCGGATGGTGAGCGTGCCGTCCTCCATCGTCTGCCCGTCCACCGTGAGGCACCACGGCGTCCCGATCTCGTCGTGGCGGCGGTAGCGGCGGCCGATGGCGTGCTGCACGTCGAGGCTGGCGTTGATGCCGCGCTTAAAGAACGCGTCCACCAGCTCGCGCGCCTTCTCGGGCATGCCGTCCTTCTTCACGAGCGGCAGCACCGCCACCTTAATGGGCGCGAGCTGCGGGTGGAACTTCATCACCACGCGCGTCTCGGGGCCGCTCGACCCCTCCACCGTCTCCTCGCGATACGCGTCGATCAGGTACACCAGCACCCCGCGCGTGGCCCCCGCCGCCGGCTCGATCACGTACGGCACAAAGCGCTGCTGCGTGGCGGGGTCAAAGTAGCTCATCTTGGCGCCGCTGTGCTCGGCGTGCTTCTTGAGGTCGTAGTCGGTGCGGTTGGCGATGCCCTCGAGCTCCCCCCAGCCCCAGGGGTACTCGTACTCGATGTCGTAGCAGCCCTTGGCGTAGTGGGCGAGCTCCTCGGGCGCGTGGGCGCGGAGCACGAACTTGGCGGGGTCGTTGGACCACTTGCGCCACCACGCGATACGCGCGTCCTTCCAGTAGTCCATCCACTGCTCGTCCGTCCCGGGCTCACAGAAGAACTCCATCTCCATCTGCTCAAACTCGCACGAGCGGAAGATGAAGTGCTCCACGGTGATCTCGTTGCGGAACGACTTGCCCATCTGCGCGATTCCGAACGGAATCTTCATCGCCATCGACTGCTGGATATTCTCGAACTGCACAAACATCGCCTGCGCCGTCTCGGGGCGCAGGTACACCGCCCCGTCGCGCACCGCCGCGTCGATCTGCGCGCGCACCTCCGCCGCCGAGAGGCTCGCCAGCTCCCCGCTCGCCACGCGCTGCGCGAGGGCGCTGAGGGGGTCAACGGGCCCGATGTGCGTGCGGAACATCAGGTTAAACTGGCGCTCATCGCTCAAGAGAGGCGACGAGCACACGGGGCACACATAGCCGCGGTCCCCCGCCACTAGCCCCTTGAGCTCCTTGCCGTCGCGGGTGACGGCGAGGGCGGGGTGATGCTCAGTGAGCCAGTCGTGCGCCACCTTGGCGCGCGCCTTGTCGGCGAACGAGAGGGTGAGCGCCTCCCCCGCCGCCGCGCGCGGCGCCTTGTCGGCGCGGAAGCGCTCCTTGCAGATCAGGCAGTCCACCAGCGGGTCGCTGAAGCCCGCGAGGTGCCCCGACGCCTGCCACACGCGCGGGTGCATCATGATCGACGCGTCGAGCCCCACCACGTCCTCGCGGCTGTGCACCATCTCGCGCCACCACAGATTCATCAGGTTGCGCTTGAGCTCCACCCCGAGCGGCCCGTAGTCGTAGGCGCTCCGCAGGCCTCCGTAGATCTCGGACGACTGGAACACAAAGCCCCTCCGCTTACAGAGAGATACGATCTTTTGCATGAGGTCTTCTTGGCTCATCGGGGACTCCTCCCTGTGGGGGCGCGGCGGGCGCTCGGCGCCCGTGGGTGCGCGTTATAGCAAGAGCTGAGGCGATTTGAAATAGCCCGCGCGCGGAGCGTATATCCTGTGATGGAGCACACCGCACAGGAGTAGAGCACTATGTCTCAAGACAGCACACCAAAGACGACGCGAGCAGCAGCGCGGACGGGAGCGCGGGCGGGGGCGCGGGTGGGGGCGCGGGCGGGGGCGCGGGCGGGAGCGCGGCGGGCGCAGCGGGCGTGGGCGTGGGCGTGGGCGTGGGCGGCGGGGGCGCTGGGCGGGGCGCTCGCCCTCGGCGGCTGCTGGGAGGAGCCGGGCGCGCAGGGCTGCGCTGAGGGCGTCGCCGAGGAGGGGACGGAGGGCCTTGAGGGGGGCGCGGCGTG
>VGTA01000549.1 GCA_016874875.1 Deltaproteobacteria bacterium
TGCCGTGGCTGGGTGCTCAGCGTCTCGATCACCTCTGATAGCTGTAGGTATCCTCGTCTGGCATTATCCGGCCAGTTTGGGTCGAGCGGTATCAGTTCTTCTTGGGTGGTCATGTGGTGAGGTTGCGCTCATGATCTTGAGGCGTCAAGATTTTGTGACCCTGAACGGTTACCGTGTAGGCCTACCCCCCAGGATGTTTTTTTGCCAAAGCTCGCCCAACGAGTACTCATTGAGCCAGCTCTTCAATGAGTCTGAATCAACGCGATGAAGGTGCGTCACCCCCTCCACGCGATCAGCGATCACGACGTCATCGGCAGAGAACTCGCTCAAGAGGTCAGCGGACTGCGTGGAGACGATCACCTGTCGAGTTTTAGACATAGAGCGCAGCAGCGACGCGAGCACATGAGTCGCGAAGGGGTGCAGGCCGAGCTCTGGCTCATCAATCAGGATGACGTTGGGTTGAAGCTCTTTAGGCTGCAGCAAGACCTTGACGAGGCAAATAAAACGAAGGGTGCCGTCAGAGAGGAGATGAGCCTTGAAGGGCACATCTTCGCCCTTCTCTGTCCACTCGAGCTCAATCTGATCTGGGCTGTCTGGGTGTGGGCGTAGCAGAAAGTCACCAAAGAAGGGAGCGACCAGCCGTATGGTCTTCACAATGCGCGCGTAACATGAGGGATACCGCTCTTTGAGCAGATACAGGAAGGCGGCTAGGTTACGGGCATCTGAACGCAGGTACAGGTTGTCGTTTACGCCGTGCCGCTGCTTGACCAAGGCGCTTTCGCTCGTGTCATGAAAGTGATAAACACGCCAGGTCTTTATAGGGGGTACGGTGTATTTGTAAATCAGCGTATGATTTTTTTGAGATTCTACGCAGGTCTCAAAGTGCCCAGCGCCGATCTTCCAGTCCCCTTGATGACTCCACCAAAAGTCTTCTTGAGCATACATCATGCGGTTATCTTGAGTTGGCTCCAAAGTAAACCTATAGCCATTTTGACCAAAATAGAGCTCTGCGCTCAGCTTTTCGGTCTTCTTGCGACCAAAGTGCAGCAGCGTGTCGGGTCCACCTTGCTTGCTCACATAACGCTGCAGGTTTCCCTCTAGCATCTGCTGAATCATTCTAAAAAAACCAATAAAGTTAGATTTTCCGGAGCCGTTGGCGCCAATCAAAACATTCAGGGCTTTTAGGTCTAGATCGCACTCTCGGATCGATTTGAATCCACGCAGGACAACGCGAGATAATTGATTCGGATTCATGTCTGCTTTTTAACCCTTGCGGCCCTCCCCTCGGTGAGCTTAGGGGGAAGTTGATGCGGTCGCCTTCAGAGAGCTCACACGAGAGCTCACACAAGAGATCATACGAGAGATCATACGAGAGCGACAGCGGTCCACGCCGCTCTGCTTCATCAAGGAGCGCTCAGGAGCGCCGCGCCCCCCTGACCCCGCAAGGCGCAGTCCCTCAGCACCGCTCCAGCACCAAGCTGATCCCCTGCCCGCCGCCAATGCACATCGTCACCACCCCATAGCGCGCCCCCGAGGCGCGGAGGGCGTGGGCGCAGGTGACGGTGAGGATGGCGCCCGTGGCGCCCAGGGGGTGGCCGAGGGCGATGGCGTTGCCGAGGGGGTTCACCACCGCTGGGTCGATTCCCATCTCGGCGAAATCGCGGATGCAGGCGATCGCCTGCGGCGCGAACGCCTCGTTGAGCTCCACGTGCCCCACGTCGGCGCCCGTGATGCCCGCCTGCTTGAGGGCGAGGCGGGTGGCGGGGACGGGGCCCCAGCCCATGATCTTGGGGTCGCAGGCGGCGACGCCGAAGCCGGCGAGGCGCGCGAGGGGCTTGGCGTCGTGGGCGCGCGCGTCCCGCTCGAGCCCGAGCACCATCGCCGCCGCCCCGTCCACCACGGCGCTGGCGTTGCCGGCGGTGATGACGCCCCCCGCCTCGAAGGCGGGGCGGAGCTGTGACATCTTGGCCATGCTCGCGTCCTCGAGGATGTGGGTGTCGTGGCGCAGGTACGCGGGCTCCCCGCGCTCCGCGCCGCCCTTGAGCCGCACGGGCTCGATCTCCTCGTCAAAGCGCCCCGCGTCCCGCGCCGCCTTGGCGAGGGTGTGCGAGCGGAGCCCAAAGGCGTCCGCCTCGTCGCGGGTGACGCCGTAGCGGCGCCCGAGCTCCTCGGCGGTGTTGGCCATCGCCATGCCCGCGCCCGGGTCGTAGAGCGACATCAGCAGCATGTCCTGGAGCATCACGCCGGCGGGGAGCTGCTTGGGGTCCACGGGGCCGTACTTCTGCACCCCGCCGCCCACCGCGCGCCCGCGGTAGTTGTAGAGGGAGAAGGGGTACTGCATGCTCTCGGCGCCGCCCGCCACCACGAAGGGGCGCGCCGCGTCGTGGCGGAGGCCCGCCAGCATCAGCTCCGCCGCCACCGACAGCGCCTCGGCGCCGCTGCCGCAGATGCGGGCCACCGTGAGCGCCGGCACGTCGTCGGGGAGCCCCCCGCGCCAGCGCATGCCCTGCGCGCCGTAGATCGAGTCGCGGTGGCTGTGCTGCGCCATGCCCATCACCACGTGCCCGATGAGCTCGGCGGGCACGGCGGTGCGCTTGAGGGTGGCCTCCACGGCGAGCCCGCCGAGCTGGGTGGCGCTGAAGTCTGAGAGGAGGCCGGGGGCCTTGTTGTGGATGAGGATGTCGGCGCGCGGGAGGCGGCGCGCCCCCTCTAGGATCATCACGCTCTGCGGGCTGCTCATCTGAGTGTCTCCTGGGGGTGGGCGTGGTGGGCGTGGGGGTGGGGGCGGCTCACTCGTGCAGAAAGAGCGCGGGGACGCGGGGGCCGTTCTGGGCAAAGTTCTTCATGCCGATGTCGCAGTCCACCGTCTCCACGGCGCGCCCCACGCCGTCCGCCTCGATAGCGAGCCCCTCGGCGAGGGGGGCGGCGAGGCCGCGGCGGAGCACGTCCACGAGCAGCGCGTCGATGGTCAGCGAGCGGTGCCCGAGCGCTACGGGCGGCAGGACAGCGAGTCCGCCCTCGGGGAGCGCGCAGGGGCCCTGCGCCACCGGGCCCACCTGCCGCCGCGCCTCGCCGCGCGCGCCGCTGAGGTGCGCGCGCAGGAGGGCGCAGGCGTCCGCCACCAGCGCCTCCGGCGACGACGCCACGGCGTCCGCCCAGCCCCACTCGAGCGCCTCGCGCGCCCCCACCGGCTCGCCGGTGCGGAGCAGGCCCCACGCGCGCTCCACGCCGACGAGGCGCGGCAGGCGCTGCGTGCCGCCGTAGCCGGGGATGATGCCGAGGTTGACCTCGGGCTGGCTCATGAGGAGGTCGGGGGACACCACGCGCGCGTGGCACGCCATGGAGAGCTCAGCGCCGCCGCCCATCACGGGGCCGCCCACGGCGGCGATGACGGGCTTGGGGCAGCCCTCGATCA
>VGTA01000550.1 GCA_016874875.1 Deltaproteobacteria bacterium
AAAGGAGCCGCCCGGGGCGAGCTTGCGCTCCTCGCCCTCGGCGTCCTCCGTGTTGCACTTGGCGGCGCTGAAGACCTTGCCGTAGGGGAAGTCCCCGGCGCCGCGGCAGGCGCGGCGCCACTCGTCGTCGGTGCAGAGGCGCTTGTTGATCTGCGCGCAGAGCGACCCGGCGGCGGCGAAGCTGACGTTGACCTTGGGGAGCTGGCCCTTGCCGGGGTACTCGTAGCCGTCCACGCAGTACGCCTGCCCCGCCTTGGCGAGCTCGATGGCGGCGGCGCCCTTCACGCGGTCGCCGAGGACGCTGCCCTTGGGGAAGGGCGCCTTGGTGCGGAGCCACATCCCCGCTGGGCACTGCAGCACCCCGTTGACCTCCACCACGCTCGCCCTCTCGGGCGCGGCGGCGCGCGCCGCAGGCGGCTCCGCCTCCGCCGCGCGGAGCGCGCCGCTGGGCGCGCCGCCCTCCTTCGCCTCGCGCGCCGCCTGCGCCCGCGCCTCGCGCGCCGCCTGCGCCTGCGCCTCGCGCGCCGCCGCCGCCGCCTCGCGCTCCTCGCGCGCCGCCTGCGCCTTGGCCTCGCGCGCCGCCGCCGCCGCCGCGCGCTCCTCGCGCGCCGCCTGCGCCTTGGCCTCGCGCGCCGCCGCCGCCGCCGCGCGCTCCTCGCGCGCCGCCTGCGCCTTGGCCTCGCGCGCCGCCGCCGCCGCCGCGCGCTCCTCGCGCGCCGCCTGCGCCCTGGCCTCGCGCGCCGCCTGCGCGTCCCCCTCCGCGCGCGCCCCCTCCTTGACCTCAGCGGCCTGCGCCTCGCGCGCCGCGCGCGCCGCCGCCTCAGCCGCCGCCTCAGCCGCCGCCTCAGCCGCCGCCTCAGCCGCCGCGGGCTGCGCCGCGCGCGCCGCGTCGGCGGTGGGCGCCTGGGCGGCGAGCGGCTCCGCGGCGTGGAGGCGCGCCGCCTCCTCCACCGCGCGCGCCGCGGCGGCGAGCTGCTCCGCCGCCCGCAGGCGCGCCTCCTCCTCAGCGCGCGCGCGCGCCGCCTCCTCCGCCGCCGCCCGCGCCGCCGCCTCGGCGCTGGCGTCGGGGCCCAGGGCGGGGGCGGGGTCGCGCAGCAGGTAAAAGACCCCCGAGGCCACGCCCCCCACCACCAGCAGCGCGCTGAGGGCGAAGCCGAGCGTGGAGCTCAGGAGCCACGGCCCCCCGGCGGAGACGAGCACAAGGGGGGCGGCGGGGGCGGGCGCCGCCCCGCGCGGCGAGATGTCGAGCGTAGGCGAGAGCTCCACGAGGGGCTCGGCCTGGAGGCGCGACACGGCGTCGAGGGCGGGCGTCGGGGTGTGCAGGGGGGTGAGGGAGGGCAGGGGGAGCGAGGGGGGGGAGGGCTGCGAGGCGAGCCGCTCGGTGAGCTGCCGGCTCGGCGCGGTGAGGGGCGGCGGGGCGGGGGGGGGCGTCTCGAGCAGCCGCGGCGCCTCGGCGCCGAGGGAGGCGAGATCCATGGTGCGGTACTCGAAATCCGGGCGCGTCTCGTTTGGGGCGAGGGGCGCGGCCAGGGGCGCGGCCAGGGGCGCGGCTAGGGGCGGGACGAGCGCGGAGGGCAGCGGGGGCGGCGTCACAACGCCGAGCAGGGGGTCGCCCTCGGCGCCCACGTGCGTCTCGGCGGTCACGGCGGCCACCACCTCGGCGCTCGGCTGCGTGCCCTCGCTCGTGAAGGGGGAGCCGGGGAGGGCACGGAGGAGGGCGCTCACCTCCTCAAAGCGCCGCATGAGCGCCGCGGCGTCGGCGGGGCGCGCGGCGGCGGAGGGGTCGAGGCAGGACTGGAGGAGCACGTCGAGCGGCTCAACGCCCCGCAGCTGCAGCAGCTCGCCGAGGGGGCGCCGCCCCGCCTGCGGCGTCTGCCCGGTGAACGCCTCAAAGACGAGGGCGCCGAGGCTAAAGACGTCAGCGGCGGGGGTGAGGGCGCCCTCAGCGAGCTCTGGCGCCACGGTGTGCCCCTGGCCCGCGGCGCGCTGGGCAGTGCTGAAGGCCTCGAGCCCGATGGCGACGCTCAGGCGCGCGTCGCTGAGGGTGAGCTGCCGCCCGTCGCCCTCGCCGGCGCTCAAGAAGACGTTCTCGGGCTTGAGCCCGCCGTGGGCGAGGCCCTCCGCGTGGAGGGGCGCGAGGGCGCCGGTGACGCCGCGCAGGAAGCGCTCCACCTCGTCGAGGCGGAAGGCCTTGCCGGTGCCCTTGCGGAGATTCATCAGCTTGCGGAGCGTGAGGCCGCCGAGCAGGGGCAGCACGAGCCCCACGGTGGTCTCGTGGATGAGGACCTCGGCGGGGGCGCAGAGCAGCGGGGCGTCGAGGGCGTCGAGGCTGAGCAGCTCCCCCTGGAAGGTGTCGCGGTCGAGCTCCTCAGCCCAGCGCTTGTGCAGCACCTTGAGGGCGCTCAGGCGCCCGGCGGCGTCCGTCACCTGATAGACGACGCCCATGGGGCCCTGCCCGAGGATGTCGCGCGCCTTAAAGCGCCCAAAGAGCTCGTCGCCGATGGCGAACGGGAGCGCGTAGTGGCGCTGAGTGAGCATCTTGCGGCGTGAGGCGAGCGCCCTGAAGGTGCCGGTCGCGGCGGCCGTCTTGGGGCCCGCGTCGAGCGAGAGGCCGCAGTTGGGGCACTCCTTCATCTCAGGGGTGAGCTCTTTGTGACCACAGCGCGAGCAAATCAAGGGGACCTCCGCGGGCGGCTCGGGGGGGGGCGCCGCTGAGACGTGGGTGAGGGGGAGGGGGAGACGCACCTGCTTCTATACAGATTTAGAGCGGATTTCAACGCCTTTGGGCGCCGCGCGCCGCTCAGCGCGGGCGCGCGGCGGGGGCGGGGTCGAGGGTGAGCGTGAGGGGCGCGGCGGGCGCGAGGAGGGCGCGGCGCTCTTGGGGCGTGGGGGGGCGCAGGGCGAGGGCGAGGGTGAGGGCGCGCGCCGGCTCCTCCGCCCAGCGCAGCGCCCACGCGGCGGGCGCGCGCGCCTCTTCGGCGCCGTGGGGCGTGAGCACGAGCGCCCCGCCGGGGTGCTGCGCCTCCCCGCCCCCCCGCGGCCCCGCCAGCCCCAGCCCCGCTAGCCCCAGCCCCGCCAGCCCCAGCCCCAGCCCCGCCAGCCCCGCCAGCTCTTCAGCGCTGAGGGGCGCGTTGAGGGCGCCGCGCCAGCGCCCGCCTCCCGCCTCGCCGGCGAGCCACCGCAAGGGCAGCCCCCCGCCCGCCGGGGGCGCGAGCGCGTCGAGCGACAAGAGCGCGGCGCGGGGGGGGGCGTAGGCGAGGCAGGCGCGCGTGGGCTGGCGCGGGTAGCGCTCCGGGAGGCGCTCGCAGCGCAGGTAGACCTGTCCGCCCTTGCCGCCGACGTAGGCGCAGCCGGCGCAGGCGTGGCAGAGGCTCTGGGGGAAGGGGCGGGGGGGAGGGGGCGGGGGGAGCGGCA
>VGTA01000551.1 GCA_016874875.1 Deltaproteobacteria bacterium
CTTGGTGAGCTTGACAAGCTCTCTGCCGAGCGCGCGGACGCGCTCCTCGGCCTCTCTGCTCTGCCGCTTCATAGTTGGAGACCTGCCTGTGTGAGTCGCGCGGCTCGTGAGTGTGCGCGCTTGGGCTTGTGGGTGCTCGTAGGGAATGATTGGACCCGCCGCTGCAGTTAAATGGTTCCTTGATTTTTCGGCAAGCGCTGTGTGAACACTAGCCGCCGCCGCCCCCCACCGCCGGGACCCCACCGCCCCCCCCTCACCCCCAAGGAATCCCCCCATGAAGAAGGCCCTCGCCGCCCTCGCCGCCCTCGCGCTCCCCCTCGCCGCCCCCCTCAGCGCCCCCCTCAGCTCTCCCCTCAGCGCCGCCCTCGCCCCGCGCGTCGCCCTCGCCGCGCCCTTCTCCGCCGACGCGGCGCGCTACGCGCTCCCGGAGGGGCAGATGGTGGGGCACATCGACTTTGAGCGCCTGCGCGAGAGCAAGACCTTCAAGGACCTCTACGCCATGCTCACCCAGAATCCTGGGGCGAAGCAGAGGCTCGACGAGCTCGAGAGGCGCTTTGGAATCAAGCTCCTCAGCGACATAAGCAGCGTCACCCTGAGCGTCAACTCGCCCAAGGCGGGGGGGCTCTCCGAGACGTTCGTGTTCGCCGCCGGCCGCTTTGAGGAGCTCAAGGTGATGGCGGGCATGAAGGAGCGCAACGCGGACTACGACGAGGGCGCGGAGGGGGGGCAGAAGCTCTATGTGGCGCAGGGCGACAAGACGGCGCTCGCCTTTGTGCCGGGCGGCCTCCTCGCCGCCAACTCGCAGCTCAACGGGGCGGAGCGCGTGGAGGGGGAGGGGTCGCTGCGCAAGGTGCTGAGGGGCGCGGGGCTCGGCGGGGCGCTCAAGGGGCTGTCGGCGGGCTTCACGGCGGGCAAGGACCTGTGGTTCGCGCTGGCGCCGAGCGATGACATGCTCGCGGACCTCAAGCGCCAAGACCCGCAGATGGCCGCCTTTAAATCCTGGACCCTCTCCATCGACCTGAGCGCCGGCCTCCACCTCCACGCCGAGGGCGAGGGCACCGCCGAGGCGGCGAGCGCGGTGGCGGGGAAGCTGATGGCGCAGGTGCAGGGGGCCATGGCCTCCCCGCAGGGGATGATGCTCGGCGGCGTCATCACCAAGTTCTCGGCGAAGGCGGAGGGGGGGCGCCTGGTGGTGGACCTGCCCCTCAGCGAGCAGGACGTGGGTCAGCTCAAGATGCTCGGCATGATGGCGATGGCGGCGATGCAGGGCGCGTCGCGCCCTGAGCCCAAGCCCTCGTTCCCCGCGCTGCAGCAGCCCGCCCCGGCGCCCGCCCCGGCGCCCGCCCCGGCGCCCGCCCCGGCGCCCGTCAAGATCATCCCTAACCCTTAACGCAGCTCCACGCGCGCGGCGCGCCCCCTCACGGCTCCACCCGCAGCGCCCCGCCGCCGAGCCGCACCACGCGCCCCACCCCGCGCGGCGGCAGCCACGAGACGCGCCGCGCCCCTGTGAGGAGGCCGCGCGCGGTGAGGAGGCGGTGGGGGGCGCCCTCCACCCACAGGCGCGCGTAGGCGGAGGAGAGGTTGCGGACCTCCACCACCTCCCCACGCCCCCACCCATCCGGCGCCGGGGGGGGGGCGCTCAGGCGCCAGGCGGCGGCGCGCACGCCCCCCGTGAGGGCGAGGGCGGCGAGGGGCGCGGGGGGGGCGCCGGGGGCGAGGAGCGCCCGCAGGCGCTCGGCGCCGCCGTCCTCCGCCGCCCACGAGAGCGGGGGCGGGGCGTAGGGGAGGTCGAGGGAGGCGAGCTCGGCGGTGGCGGCGAGGAAGAGGTCGCCGCTGTGCGCGCCGCTGCTGTGCCCCGACTCGGCGGCGAGGGAGGCCTCGGCGGCGAGGGGGGTGTCGAGGGGGACGGGGGGGCCGAGGTGGCTGAGGAGCGCGCTGACGAGCGCGCCGGGGTTGTCGGGGCTCACCCCGAGGCGCGCGGCGAGGCGCGCGGCGCCCTCCGGGGGCGTGACCACGCGCGCGAGCGGCGTGGGCGGCGTGGGGGCGCGCCCGCCGTGGTGGGTGTCGCCGTAGGCGGCGATGAGCCCCGCGCCGATGGTGGCCTCCGCCCACAGCAGCACGCCCTCCCCCGGCGGGACGCGCAGCAGGGCGGCGCGCTGCGTGTGGGGCAGCGGGTAGCGCGGCGCGGGGGCGCGCAGCAGCGTGGGCGCCGCCTCGCCGCCCCAGGCGCGCACGCCCGGCGGCAGGTCGAGGAGCAGCGGCAGCGACGAGAGGTTGACCCAGGCGGTCACCCGCGACAGGTCGAGGGCAGGGAGCGCGTCGAGCGGGAGGGCGCGCGGGCTCTCGGCGGCGCTGGGGAGGAGGTCGAGGGGGGGCGGGGCGCCGAGGCTGAGGCGCCAGGGCCACGGGCGCGCGCGGCGCGTGGCGGCGCGCGCCTCAGCGCGGCTGAGGGTGAGCGCGTAGAGCTGCTCGCCCCCCCGCGCCGCCCCCTCGCCGTCGAGGAGCGGCGCGGGGAGCGCGAGGGCGGCGCCGCGCCACACCTCGTCGGGGGGCGGCGGGAGCGCGAGGGGGTCGGCGGGGGCGGGGGCGGCGGGGCGGAGCTCGTAGGCGGCGGCGCCGGCGGCGTGGGCGCGCAGCGGCGTGAGGCGCGCGGCGGGGTTGGGGGCGAGGGGCTGCGCGAGGAGGCTCTGGCGCAGCGCGAGGGGGCCGCGGGCGTGCGCGCCGCCGGCGTCGTCCACGCGCAGCGCCGCCTCCTCCCCCACGGCGAGCGCGAGGGGCGGGGCGGGCCACTGGCGGGCGGGGTCGCCCTCGCGCTCCTCGTCGGGGTCGAGGCCGAGCGCCTCGGCGGCGTCGCGCGCGGCGCGGCGCGCCTCGGCGCTCGGGGGGGGCAGCGCGAGCGTGAGCGCCTGCGCCGCGGGCCCGCCGGGGGGCTCGTAGCCCGGGTCGCCCGGCGGGAGCGGCGCGGCGGGCGCGCGCGCCGCGGCGGCGGCCTCGGCGGCGATGACCTCGTCGCGCAGCAGCCCCAGGCGGTCCCAGCCGCGCTCGCGGGCGAGCCAGAGGGGGTAGGGGCGGTACAGGAGGCGGGCGGTGGCGGCGGGGGCGTCGCAGCGGGCGGCGAAGAGGTGCGCGCTGCGCCACGCCTGCCCGGGCTTGAGGCGGTTGTCGCGCTCAACGTCGCGCGCCACGAAATGCGGCGCGAGGGGGCGCCCCTCCTGGTCGCGCATCACGCGCGCGAACGTGAAGCCGCCCTGGCCGGCGTAGTCGTGGGCGTCGCCCGCGCGCCACAGGTAGACGCGCCGCCCTGGCCCGCCGGGGAGGGGGCGGTCGAGGGCGAGGGCGCCGCCGGCGTCGGCGCTGAGGACGCGAGCGACGCCCACGGCGCGCTCGCGGGGGAGGCCCTTCTCGGCGGCG
>VGTA01000552.1 GCA_016874875.1 Deltaproteobacteria bacterium
CCCCCCCCGCGCCACGAACTCCCACTCCGCCTCCGACGGCAGGCGCCCCCCCGCCCAGCGCGCGAACTCGTTGGCCTGCACCCAGCTCACGCAGTTGAGCGGGTGCCGCTCCCGCCCCGGGCGCCCCCAGTTGCACAGCGCCGCGTCCCCCCAGTCCGGCCGCCCGAGCCCTTCCGCGTCGCAGCCCCCCGCCTGCACGCAGCGCGCGTACTGCGCCACCGTCACCTCCGACTGACTCACCTCCAGCGCCGGCACCCGCACCTCCCGCGCCGGGCGCTCGCTGGCGTACCCCTCGCCCTCCGGCGACCCCACCCACGCCACGCCGCCCTCGTGGCGCACCCACACCAGCTGCGCCCCCACCGGCGCGCGCGTAGGGTCCTCTCGCCCCGCCTCGCGCCCCGCCTCGCGCCCCGCCTCGCGCCCCGATTCAAGCCTTGACGCCGGCCCCAACGCCGGCCCCGACTCGCGCCTCGACTCCTGCCCCGACTCCTGCCCCGACGCTGACCCCGACGCTGACCCCGACGCTGGCCCCGAAGCTGGCCCCGCCGCTGACCCCGACGCTGACCCCGCCGCTGACCCCGCCGCTGACCCCGACGCGCGCCCCGCCTCTAGACCCGCCGCGCGCCCGTCAGCGTCGGAGGGGGCGGGCGCCTGCGCGGGGGACCAGAGCAGCCACCACGCCAGCGGCGCGAGCGCCACGAGCGCCCACGCCGCGCGACGGCGGGGGGGCGGCTCCGCCACGACCTCCACCACCACCTCCACCCCCTCGCCCGCCACGCGGGATTCCTGGCGGAGGGCGCGCGCGCGGCCCTGCTCGTCGGCGGGGCGGGCGTAGAAGACGCCCTCCTCGGGCGGGGGCGGGGCGCCCGCCTCGGGCGACGCGCGGGGCGCGCGCGCGTCCTCGAGGGCGAGGGCGGGCGCGGGGAGGGCGCGCCCGGAGGCGCTCACGGGGGCGCTCACGGGGGCGCTCACGGGGGCGCTCACGGGGGCGCTCACGGGGGCGCTCACGGGGGCGTCCACGGGAACGCTCACGGGGGGGGCCACGGGGGGGCTCACAGAATCGCGCTGCGCCTCGCGGGTGGCGTCCCCCTCCAGCGCGCGCTCGAGCGCCCCGAGGGGGTCGACGCTCGGGGCGACGGCGACGGCGAGGGCGACGGCGGGGGCGATGGCCATGGCAGGCGCAGGGGCAGGGGCGACGGCAGGGGCGATGGCCACGGCGGGCGCAGGAGCAGGGGCGATGGCGGGGGCGACGGCGACGGCGGGGGCGGGGGCGGGCTCCTCGCGGGGGCGGTAGGCGCGCACGTGCGCCGGTAGACAGTCGAGGAGCGCCAGCGCCTCCTGCGCCGACCGCGGGCGCTCGCTCGCCCGAAACGACACAAGGCGCCCGAGCAGCGCGCACAGCTCCTCGGGGGCGTCGAGGTCCTGCGTGAACAGGCGCTCCGCCTGCAGGCGCGCGTCTACCCGCCCCACGCCCAGCCCCGTCATCGCCGACAGCGTCGCCATCCCCAGCGCATAGAGGTCCGACGACGCCTCGCAGCGCCCCCGCGTCAGCTCAGGCGCGTACGCCCCCTCGAGCGCCTCCACCCGCTGCTGCCCGTAGCGCGCGCGCAGCGCCACCTGCGTCGGCGTCAGCGGGTCGAGCAGGTACAGCGCCCCCCCCTCCCCGCGCCACACCCCGCGCGGCGAGAGGTTCAGGTGCAGCAACGGCTCCCCCGACGTGAAATCCCGCGCGCTGTGCGCCCTGTCGAGCGCCACCAGCGCCTCCTCGAGCAGCGACAGCCCCTCCGGCACCCCCAGCGGCGCCCCCAAACTCGACAGCGGCGCCCCGCCCACCGCGCGCTCCACCCAGCAGAGCGCCCGCCCCTCACAGAACACCCCCTCCAGCGGCGGCGTCACCCCCTCCACCTTGAGCCAGCGCTCCGCCTCGCGCAGCGCCCGCCGCTCCTCCCGCGCCGCCAGCCCCGCCTCCGCGCGCTCCGGCAGCCCCAGCGGCGACACCCGCAGCGCCCGCTCCGCCCCCCCCGGCGCGCGCACGCGCCAGCGGTCTTGCCAGCCCGCCAGCGGCCCGAGCACCTCATACGAGCCCTCGGGCCCCACCCGCTCCCCCACCTCAAAGGCGCGCCTCATGGATCACCTCCGCTCTGCGCACGCGCGCGCTCGTCGGCGCGCCGGCGGTCAGCTAAGCACAAGTAGAGCGCGCAGCACAGCCCCAGCGGCACCCAGTCGGGCGAGCGCTTGAGCCCACGGAACAGCAGGGAGGTCGCCTGAAACAGCATCGCCGCCTGCATCGCCTCCCCCATCATGACCCGCCACGGCGTGCCGCCCGCCGCGCGCGCGCGCCACGCCGGCAGCTCCTCGCGCGCCGCGCGCGCCACCTCCCGCCACAGGCGCGCCAGCTGCACCCACACGAACAAGAAGAACGCCCCCGCCGCCAGC
The DNA here is from genome assembly GCA_016874875.1 of Deltaproteobacteria bacterium. Taxonomy (GTDB): domain Bacteria; phylum Myxococcota_A; class Bradymonadia; order UBA7976; family VGTA01; genus VGTA01. The sequence continues at coordinate 2,437 of VGTA01000552.1, forward strand.
ACCCCCGTGGACGCCGTCAGCCCCACATAGAAGTTGTGCGGGCTGCGCCCCGCCTCGCTCTCCACCGGCAGCACCTCGCTGATGTAGGCGAACTGCCCGTAGCCGATCCCGAACAGCGGGCGCGCCTCGATGAGGCGCAGCGCGTTGAGGAACACCTGCAGGCGATTCTCCACGCTCTCGTCGGCGAACTCTAGGCGGCGCAGGATAAACGTGAAGCGGTCGGCGTCGACCCACTGCGCCACAAAGAACGCCCCGAGCAGCAGCCCCGCCACCACCGCCAGCCGCCGCCAGTAGCGCTGAAACAGCCACAGCCCCGCCACGCTCACGCTGATGTAGGAGCCGCGCGAGATCGTGAACACCAGCGCCAGCGCCATAAACGCCATCCCCGCCGCCAGCGCCCACTGCCGCCACCCCAGCGCCGCGCCGTACTTGAAGTGCGCCATCCCCAGCGCCAGCGCCACCCCGAGCGCGGAGCCGAGGCTGTTGGCCTCCCCCGGAATCCCCTTGAGGCGCGCGTACGAATCGTCGAGATAGAAGGCGAAAAAGGCGTGCACGACCCCCCCCGCGATCAAGATCACCAGCGCCTGCTCGATGCGCCGCAGGTCGCGCGCCTCGTCGGCGAGCGCGCACACGAGCACCAGCTGCGTCAAGAGGCGCGCCAGCACCCCGAGCACGCCCTCGGGGTGCGGCCCGAGCGCTAAGCCCACCAGCACCAGCCCAAAGAACAGCGCGAGGAGCCACCACGCCTCCGGCAGCCGGAGCCGGCGGCGGCGGCGGAGGCGCCCGAGCGCCCACACCCCCAAGAAGAGGAACGAGGCCACATCCCCCGCCCCCACCAGCGCGAACCCCACCGAGAAGTACAGGTCATCGAACGTGACGCCCACCGCCAAGAGCGGCAGCGACACCCACGGGAACGCCCACAGCCCCCACCGCCCCGCCGCCGCCGCCGCCGCCGCCCGCACCCCCAGCGCCGCC
>VGTA01000553.1 GCA_016874875.1 Deltaproteobacteria bacterium
TCGAGCCCGAGCCCGAGCCCGAGCCCACGCCCACGCCCACGCCCACGCCCGAGCCCGCGCCCGCGCCCGCGCCCGCGCCCGCTAGTCGCAACGGCGACCTCTGCGAAGACCCCACCCTCCCGCTCTCCGCGGAGCGCTGCGCCCCCGCCCAAGAGGAGACCTGGCGCTGCGCCTGCCACGCCCGCTACGCCGTCACCACCTCCCAGGTGTGCCGCGGCGGCTCCTGGGTCAACTACCGCCTAGAGCCCGAGGACTGCGCCCGCTGCGCCGGCGCTCAGATGTCCGGCTGCGACTGAGCCGGCTGCGACTGAGCCGGCTGCGACTGAGCCGGCTGCGACTGAGGCGCGCCGCCCCCCCGCCCCTCCGCCCCTCAGCCGAGCAGCGACAGGACGATCTGCGAGGACTGGTTGGCCTGCGACAGAATCGACACCCCCGCCTGCTGAATGATCTGGTTGCGCGAGAGCGCCGCCGTCTCCGTGGCGAAGTCGGCGTCGAGGATGCGGCTGCGTGACGCGGAGAGGTTCTCGGAGGTGGTGGAGAGGTTGCTGATGGTGGACTCGAGCTTGCTCTGGAGCGCGCCGAGCTGCGCGCGCTGGAACGACACGTGCTCGAGGGCGAGGTCCACCACGTCGAGCGCCTTGACCGCGCCCTCCTTGCTCGACACGTCGATGGTGCTCACCGAGTGCTCCGAGTTCACCCCGTAGATGCCCGCGTTGGCGAACCCGATCACCGCGCTGTCGCCGTAGACCTCAAAGAGCTCATTGGACTGCAGCGTGATCTTGCCCGTCGCCACAAAGCGATCCCCGCCCACGGAGATCGTGGCCGCCTCCACCACGCCGCCGGCGGTGTCGAAGCCGAGGTTGATCGCCGAGAAGGGGTCGGAGAACGAGAGGTCGATGTTGCGCCCGTCCTCCGCCGTGAGCACGAGCACGCCGCGCGCGTTGATGTTGGCAGTGACGCCCGTCTTGTCGTACACGGAGTTGATGGCGTCCACGAGCGCCCCGCTGGCGTCGTTGCTCTCCACCTGGAAGCCCGAGATCTTCTGCTCGTTGATGGTGAGGTAGTTCTGCTCGTCGAGGGTCGTGTCGAACACGCCCGACAGGCTCGAGCCTGTGAGCACCGTGGGCCCCACCAGGGCGCGCACCCCCGTGGAGGCGAACGAGTCGTTAATCGCCGCCGCCTTGGCGATGGCGGAGGAGCTGTGCAGGGTGGTGGAGAGGGCGTCGTCCACCTTCACCGTCTCGCGAATCGAGAACGAGCCGCTCACCGACGAGATGGTCAGCCCGCTCGCGCCGCCGAGGGCGCTGACCGACACGAAGGATTCAGCCTCATAGCGCGCCTGGCGGGCGAGCTGGTCGGTCTTGGCGCCGCCGAGCGAGAAGGTCAGCTGCTCGCCGGCGTTGGCGCCCACCTGCAGGTGCTTGTTGATGAAGTCGCCGTTGAGGATGTGGCTGCCGTTGAAGTTGGCGGTGTTGGCGATGCGGTCGAGCTCGCTGACGAGCTGCCCCACCTCCGCCTGCAGCGCGGCGCGGTCGGCGCTGTTGTTGGTGTCGTTGGCCGACTGCACCGACAGCTCGCGGATGCGCTGCAGGATGTTGGTCGTCTCGTTGAGCGCCCCCTCCGCCGTCTGCGCCAGCGAGATGCCGTCGTTGCTGTTGCGGATGGCCTGGTTGAAGCCCTTGATCTGCGCCGTGAAGCGCGTTGAGATGCTCAGCCCCGCGGAGTCGTCACGCGCGCTGTTGATCCGGAGCCCTGAGGAGAGGCGCTCGAAGGAGCGCGACAGGGCGCGGGTGCTCGTGTCGAGCTGACGCATCGCGTTGATAGACTTTAGGTTTGTATTGATGAACAGCCCCATTTTTGCCCATCCTGTTGTGATTGATCGTTTTTGGGTGATTGGGTTGGGACAGGACTCTTCCGCACAGGACGTCGAAAAAGGGACGTTGGGGACAGAGCGAGGTCACAGAAGACCAGCAGCCACTGCACTCTAAACCCAACGCTGGCGCTAATCAACCATGATTCCGAGATGAGGGCGTGGGGGCGAGCGGCGCGCCTCGGGGCTCGAGCTGGGGGCGACCTGCTCTGGGCTACCTTTTGATAGCGGTTGTGGTTTGTTCTGTTTGTATTTTGGACGGAGATGGTCTCACGCTCTAGAGCACCCCCTCGTCATTCATTTTCGTCAGGAGACCCACATCATTATGACATTGACATCATCGTGCCGAGCGCTCAGCGCAACGCTCAGCAGTCGCACAGCGCTCAGCAGTCGCACAGCGCTCACCGCGCTCACCGCGCTCACAGCGCTCACCGCGCTCGGCCTAAGCGCCCTGCTGAGCGCCCCGCTCGGCGCCCACGCGCAGACCACCACCTCCATCGCCGTCTGGAGGAGCGCCGCCGCCCCTGAGGGGGACCTCGCCGTCGCGCTGTTCACCTTTAGCCCGAGCGAGGCGGAGTGCAACGGCGCGCTCGCCACCTGCAACATCACCGACCTGCAGATGCTCGTGGCGCGCGAGGCCAGCGCCGAGGAGGCGTTCGACGAGACCGACTTCAGCGCCCTCCACTTCACCTTTGGCGCCGCGGACCTCAACGCGGACCTCTTTGGTCAAGCGGACTTCACAAACTTCGCGCTCACCGGCGCCGCGCCCGCCCCCACGAGCGCCTCCAACAAGACGCTCACCCCCGACGGGGGCAGCGCGCTCGCGCTGACGCGCCTTGAGCGCGTCACCGACACGCACATCTACCCTGCCGTGATCACGCTCAACGAGGACGCGCCCGCCCTCACCCTCACCGGCGCCACGATCTTTGGCGCCCTCTCCGGCGCCGGCGCCGCCCTCGCCACCTGCGCCGACGACTCCGACATCGGCGCGTCCGTGCTGAGCGGCGGCGACGTGGTGTTCACGCCCACCCCCGACGCCTTCGGCACGTCCACCTTCACCTGCACGACCGACTCGAGCGCCACCGTGGTCTTCGTGGTCAAGGTCGCCGCCGTCAACGACGCCCCCGTCGCCACCGCCGACGCGCTGACCGTGGCGGAGGAGGCGACCGCCGCCGTGGACCTCTCCAACAACATCTCCGACGTTGAGACCGTCGCTGGCTCGCTGTCGATCACGGTGGAGGCGGGCGACGAGCCCGCCAACGGCACCGCGGTGGTGGTCGGGCAGACGATTCAGTACACGGGCGCCCTCCACTTCGTGGGCGTCGACTCCTTCACCTACACCGTCTCCGACGGCTTCGCCACCGCCACAGCCACCGTCACCGTCACCGTCACCGCCGTCAACGACGCCCCCGTGGCGGTGGCGGACGCCCTCACCGTCGACGAGGACTCCTCGAACGCCGTGAACGTCCTCACCAACGACACCGACCCGGACTCCGGCGAGGGCGACACCCTCACCTTGGTGAGCTGCACCCAGGGGA
>VGTA01000554.1 GCA_016874875.1 Deltaproteobacteria bacterium
CTCTCCCTCGCCGCGCCCGCCCCGAGCCCCCTCGCCGCGCCCGCGCCCGCGCCCGCCCCGAGCCCCTTCGCCGCGCCCGCCCCGAGCCCCTTCGCCGCGCCCGCCCCGAGCCCCTTCGCCGCGCCTGACCCCGCGCCCGCCTGGGCGCCCGAGGTCGCGCCTGCTCTGGAGGGGCGCGCGCTTGGGGGGGAGTCGCCCCCTCAGGAGCGCGCCACCCTGACGCCCACGGCGACGCAGGGCGCGGAGGGCGCGGAGGGCGCGGAGGGCGCGGAGGGCGCTCACGCCGTCCAGCCCGCCAAATCCGCCAAATCCGCCAAGTCCGCCAAATCCGCCAAGCCCACCCAATCCTCCAAGCGCCGCCCCGCGACGCTCCTCAAGCGGCTCTACCTCGGCGGGGCGGCGGCGTTCGCGCTCCTCTTGGCGTGGCTGCTCGCGCCGCGCCTGCGCTCCGCTGACGTGCCCGAGTCCGTACAGGTGGAGGTGATGTCGGTGCCGCCCGGGGCGCGCGTTTTCCTCGATGATCTCGACACGGGCCTCAAGACGCCCGCCTCCCTCGCGGGCGTCAAGCTCGACGTGCGCCACCAGCTCCGCCTAGAGCGCAAGGGCTACGAGCCCGCCCGCCGCGACCTGCGCTGGACGGCGGAGGACTACGCGCGCGAGAAGGGGCGCCTCGCGGTGCGCGAGTCGCTGAGCCGCTCCACGGGCCTCCTCGTGGTGCTGAGCGAGCCGGACGGCGCGGAGGTCTTCCTCAACAACGAGTCGCTGGGCAAGACGCCGCTGATGCGCAAGGGCGTGCGGCGGGAGGAGGGCGAGCTGATGCTCTTGGTGCGGCACCCGCGCTTTGAGCAGCCCGTGCGCGAGGTGTGGGAGTGGGGCGATGACCTCGAGCGCCGCTTTAACGTCAAGCTCACGGGCAAGAAGCGGCGCTGAGGTCGCCCCTCAGCTCACCAGCGCACCGTCAGCGCCAAGAGCGCCAGCCCCGCAAAGAAGCAGGCGATGAGCGCCGCGGCGGGGAGGAACCAGCGGGCGCGCGCCCAGGGGTCGAGGCGCAGGTCGCCGTCGGGGTGCGCCGCGAGGCTGGCGAGGACGGCGCGGTGGTGGGCGCGCATGAGCCACGCGAGCCCCCCGAGCAGCAGCGCGCAGAGCGCCGACATTAGCCCCACGAAGGCCCGCTGGTACTCCTGGCGGGTGCGCGCGAGCGTCTGCGCGGCGCTCGCGCCCGAGTCGATGAGCAGGGCGGGGTCGGCCTTGGGGCGGGCGACGCGCCCGAGGGCGAGGCGCAGCGGCAGCGGCTCGAGCCAGGCGGCGGCGTCGAGGGCGGGCCAGCGCGCCCCGGCGCCGCGGCGGGTGATGACGAGGTCGCGGAGGGCGCCGGTGAGCTGCGCGGCGAGCGCCTCGTCGCGCACGCCCTCCGCCTGGTAGAGGAGGTAGGCGCCCCCGCGCACCTCGCCGGGCAGGTAGGGGCTCTTGTAGACCTGCGCCCACAGCAGCGCCGGGGGCGCGTCGGGGGCGTCGTGCCCGGGGGGGAGGCGCAGGCGCGGGACGGTGAGCGCCACCTGCCCCCGCCCGCCGCGCGCCTCTTCCACCCACCCGCCCACCCACCGCGCCCCCCACCAGAGGTCCACGAAGAGGCGCTCGCCGGGCACGGTGCTGTGGAGGTCGAGGGTGATTCGCTCGCCGGGGCGGGCGCGCTGGCGCTGGGGGCGGAGGGCGAACTGGTGCGCCTCGGGCCAGTGCCGCTCCTGCGCGGTGATGGGCGCGGCGATGGGCTCGGCGATGGGCGCGGCGATGGGCTCGGCGATGGGCGCGGGGGCGGGGGAGTCGTAGGAGAGGTCGAGGTCCACCGTGGGCGCCCGCGGCGTGCGCGTCAGCAGCGCGAGGCCGTGGGGGCTCAGGGGGCGCCGCTCTCCCGCCCCGCGCGCCGCGAGGGGCTCGGCGGGGCGGGCGGCGAGGTCGCGCGCCACCACCGCCCCCGGCAGGGGCGCGCCCGCGGCGTCGAGCGCCGCCACGATGAGGTCGGAGGGGAGGTTGAACGACAGCCGCTGCTCGGCGGGGAAGGAGAGCAGCGCCCCCTCCGCCTCGCCCCCGCGCGGCGAGAGGAGCTCGGGGGCCTGCGCGTCCTCCCAGGGCGCCGCGAGGGGGGCGGGCGCGGCGAGCAGCGTGACGTCGAGGGAGGCGGTGAGGGAGACGCGCGCGCCGAGGCGCGCCGCCGCCTCCGGGGCGAGGTGCGCCACCCCCTCGCTGAGCGCCGCCCCCCGCGCGCCGCGGGCGCTCACCGCCTCCGCTTCCACCACCAGCGTCCAGGGGCCCGGCGTGTCGGGGAGCGTGAGCGTGCCCTGCAGGTGCGCCCCGCTGGCGCCGAGCAGCGGCTGCGGGGGCGGGGGGGGGACGCCGGGGCGCGTGAGGCGGGCGGTGGCGCTCAGGAGGGCGACGCGGTCGCTCACGCCGAGGGCGCGCGCCTCCACCCGGAGGGCGGCGGGTTCCCCCGCCACCCACAGGCGCGGGTCGCTCCCAAAGACGAGCAGCCCCCACCGCGCCGACAGACTCGAGAGGACGAGCCCCCCCGCGAGCAGCAGCGCGAGGGCGACGGCGCCGCTGAGGGCGACGGCGCGGCGGTGGCGGGCGAGGAGCGACAGGGCGGGCGAGCTCGCCCACCAGTCAGGCGGCGCGGGGGGGGTCATGGGGGGGCCTCTGTGGGGGCGTGGGGCGCGGTTGCGTGGGGCGCTGTTGCGTCTTGGGCGCGCCGTGGATACTCTGCCCGCCGGCGCGCGCGGAGTCGAGCGCCGCGGGAGCGCCCATGAGCTATGAGCACCACATCACCCTCAACGACGAGGCGAGACGCTACCTCAAGCACCACGCGGTGCTCGAGGCTGCGCGCCGCCGCGCCCACGCCTTCCTCTCGCAGACCTGGCTGCAGCTGGCGCGCCTGCTCGGGCAGGAGCTGCGGGAGTCGGGGGTGGAGGGCGCGTGGCTCGAGCTCACGCGCCAGGGGGAGGAGGTGGTGGGCGTGCGCTGGCGCGCCACACTCGGCGGCCACCTCTGCACGCTCGAGCTCGGCGACGCCCGCCGGTGGGCGCACCTGAGCGGCGAGCGCGTGGGCTTCTCCTTCGCCGGCCACTCCCCCGAGGCGGCGGCGCGCCTGCGCGCGGGCCTCACGGCGCGCGCCCTGCTGGCGGCGCTGCCGGAGTCCCTCCTGCCCCGAGGGGAGCTGCTCATGTTTGGGGAGGGGGAGGAGCGGGTGATGTTTGCGCCGCTGCCCCTTGAGGGCGAGTCCCCCAAGCGCGAGGCGCGCGCGCTCCTCGCGCTCGCCGCCACGCTGTGGGGGGTGGCGGAGGGCGCGGCGGGCGCGCCTCCTCCCCCCGAGCCGCCCCGCGCGCGTTTCGCCAGCGCCGCGCCC
>VGTA01000555.1 GCA_016874875.1 Deltaproteobacteria bacterium
CGCGCTGAGCGCGGGGACGGCGAACTCGGGGGTGCCCATAAAGAGCACGCGCGGCCGCGGGGGCAGCGGCCCGCCGTCGTAGCCCGCCGCGAGGGGCGGGGGGGCGGGGGCGCGCGGGGGGGGGGGAGCCTGCGTCACGGTGACCTCCTCGCGCCCCTCACGGTGGAGCGCCGGCCCCCTTATAGCCGCCGGCGCGCCGCTTGTCGAGGCGCGCCCCCCTCAGGCGAGCGCCTTGCGGAGCTCCTCGTCGCGGCGCGCCCGAGACTCAAAGTAGCTGTCCATCGCCAGCACGAGCGGCGTGGCGATGTAGATCGACGAGTAGGTGCCCACGATGATACCCACCATCATCGCGAACGCGAAGTTCTCGATCACGCCGCCGCCGAGGAAGTAGATCGACAGGACGGCCAGAATCGTGGTGCCCGAGGTGAGCGTGGTGCGCGAGAGCGTCTCGTTGAGACTCGCGTTGACCACGTCGCGCAGCCTGAGCCCCTCGGCGCTCTCGTTGAAGCGCTCGCGGATGCGGTCATAGATGACGATGGTGTCGTTGAGCGAGTAGCCCACGATGGCCAGCAGGGCGGCCACGATGGGCAGGTTGAACTCGCGCCCCGTGAGGCACAGGAAGCCGAGGGTGACGCTCACGTCGTGGAAGAGGGCGATCACGGCCCCGGGGCTGTAGCGGGGGTCAAAGCGCAGCGCCACATAGAAGAGGATGAAGATGAGCGCGTACACCACGGCGAGGATGCTGCTGTTGCGGAGCTGCTGGCCGGCGGTGGCGCCCACCTTCTCAAAGCGGACCACCTTCACCTGCGACACCAGCGCCTCGGCGCCGCCGCTCGCCTTGAGGCTCTCGGCGAGCGCCGCGGCGAGGCGGCGGGCGTCGTCGGCCATCAGCACGAACACGGGGCTGCGCGTCTCGCTCTCCGCGCTCACCATCCCGCCCACCACGCCCGCCTTCTCGAGGGCGCGCAGCAGCGCGGCGCGCTCGGGGCGCTCGCTGAACTGCACGCGCAGGCGCTCGCCGCTCTCGTCGGAGGTGTCCCACCGCGCGATCTTGTCGGCGCCGACCTCCGCCTCGAGGGCGGCGCGGATGGCCGGCGCTAGCGCGCCGAGGGCGCCGCCCTGCGAGGGGCTGCGCACCAAGAAGCCCTGCGGCGCCTCGCCGCCCTCCTCCTCGCGGCTGAAGGCGTAGCGCACCACGTCGGCGCTCTGCAGGTTGGCCTTCTGCGCCACCTGCTTGATCTGCTCGTCGGTGATGTTGAGCGCCTTGGGCGCGCTGATGAGCGCCTCCACGCCGCCGGCGAAATCGATGCCGAGGCGCAGGTTGCCAGTGGCCACCAGCGCCCACGAGCCCACCACGGCGAGCAGGCTGAGGAGGCCGAAGAGGGTCGCGTGACGGAGGAAGTTGAAGTTGAGGTTGTTCATCGCGTGACCCCCTTAGGCGCTCAGGCGCGCCGCGCCCGACGAGGAGCGCGCGTTCGTGTACTCAAAAATCAGCCTCGTCACCACGATGGCCGTGTACATCGACGACAGGATGCCGAGGCCGAGGGTGACGGCGAAGCCCTTCACGGGGCCCGTGCCGAACTGGTAGAGCACCACGGCGGCGATGCCGGTGGTGATGTTGGAGTCGAGAATCGCCGTCCACGCCTTCTCGTAGCCCGCCGCGAACGCCTCGCTGGCCTTCTTGGAGCGCCGCTCCTCCTCCTTCATGCGCTCAAAGATGAGCACGTTGGCGTCCACCGCCATGCCCACCGTCAGCACGATGCCGGCGATGCCGGGCATGGTGAGGGTGGCGCCGAAGAGAGCGAGGCCCGAGAGCAAGAAGAGCACGTTGAGCAGCAGCGCCACGTTGGCCACCACCCCGCGCCGCCCGTAGTAGGCGATCATGAACACCATCACTAGCAAAAAGCCCACGACGATGGAGCGCCGGCCCGCCTCGATGGACTCCTGCCCGAGCGTGGGCCCCACCTGCGTGCTGTAGATCTGGCGGAGGGGCGCCTGCAGGGCGCCGCTCTTGAGCACCATGGCCAGCGCCTGCGCCTCCTTCATCACCGACGCGCCGCCGCTGCCCATGGAGATCTGCACGCGCCCGCCGCCGATGCGCTCGTTGATGTTGGGGGCGGAGTAGACGATGTCGTCGATGCGGATGGCGAGCTGGCGGTTGACGTTCTTCTCGGTGAGGTCCGCGAAGCGGTCGGCGTCCTGGCTGCCGAAGGTCATGTTGGTGACGGGGCGCTGGAAGCTGTCATAGCCCACCTGCGCGTCCTCCACGTTCTCGCCGCTCAGGCCGTCGAGGGCGCGGAGGTAGTAGACCTGGTAGCCCACCACCACCGAGGCGCTGGGGTTGTAGACGGCCTCGCGCTCGATCTGCTTCTCCTGCTGCGCGCTCAGGCGCGTGATCGGGGTGAGGTCGGCGTCCTGGGGGTCCACGAAAATCTTCTCAAAGCCCACCAGGTGGTCGGTGTCGGCCTTGAGCGCCTCGCCGACCATGTAGCTGAGCACGTCGCGGCTGGTGGCGCGGACCACGCCCCCCGACACGTACACCTTGTGCTCCTCAGCGCCCTTGAGCTCCTCGGGCCAGGCGCCCGCCTGCGGCGCGCGCGCGCCCACCGCCTGGAAGAAGGCGCTCGACTTGGCGTCGTCGTACTCCACGATGTTGAAGTAGAGGAGGCCCGTCTGCGAGAGCTTCTCCTTGGCCTTGCCGAACTCCTCCTCGCTGAGGCCGGGCAGCTCCACCACGATCTTGTCGGCGTCGCGGCGCGACACGGAGCTCTCCGCCACGCCAAAGCCGTTGATGCGGCGCTCGATGGTCTCGATGGCCTGCGCGAGCGCGTCCTCTTGGAACTGCGCCACCGCGGTGGCGCTCATGCCGATCACCACCTCGCGGGCGCTGAGGTCCTGCGAGATCCACTGGTACTCGGGGTAGAAGCGCTGCAGGAACGACACCACGCCGTCGGCGAACGCCTGGGCGTGCTCCGCGGCCTTGGCGCCCTCAAAGCGCACCGTGAGCTGCGTGATCTCCTCCACGCCGCCCTCAGCGGCGGGGATGACCTTGATGTCGGCGTCCTTGAGCGCCGAGATGGCGTCGCCCGTCTTGAGCTCGTCGCGCAGGCGACCGGCGAGGTTGCGGCTCTTGTTCTTGAGCGCCTCGCGGGTGTCGACGCCATACTGCAGGTGGATGCCGCCCTGCAGGTCGAGGCCCAGAATCATGCGATTCTTAAAGAAGCTCGTGTACCACGACGGGAGCGCGGCGCCGGGCGCCATAAGGCCCAGGATGGTGGGCAGCAGCGTCGCGGACGACAAGAGGATTAAGAGGAAGAGCGCGAACACGCGCCCTCTCCATTGTCGGTTCATGTGTGAGACTCCTGGCGGGGCAGGGGTGAGGCGGGAGTGAGGGGG
>VGTA01000556.1 GCA_016874875.1 Deltaproteobacteria bacterium
CTCAAGAACGCGCTGCGCTACTTCCCGCCCGCGCGCCACGAGGATGTGGCGCCGCTGCTCGCGCGCGAGCTCCTCACCGACGGGAGAATCTACATGCGCCACCTGCGCCCCGCCGAGCCGATGCGCGCCCGCCCCATCTGGGAGTACGCGGCGCGCTGCCCGCAGGCGGCGGCGATCATGTTGATGATTCAGAACAACCTCGACCCGGCGGTGGCGCAGCACCCCCACGAGCTCATCACCTATGGGGGCAACGGCGCCGTCTTTCAGAACTGGGCGCAGTACCACCTCACCATGGAGTACCTCGCCGAGATGACCGAGGAGCAGACCCTCGTGCTCTACTCGGGGCACCCCCTCGGGCTCTTCCCCTCTCACCCCGACGCGCCGCGCGTGGTGGTGACCAACGGCCTCGTGATTCCCAACCACTCCTCCCGCGCCGACTATGACCGCATGGCCGCCCTCGGCGTCACGTCCTACGGGCAGATGACAGCGGGGAGCTTTATGTACATCGGGCCGCAGGGCATCGTCCACGGCACCACCCTCACGCTGCTCAACGCGGCGCGCGCGCGCCTGGGGGTGGCGCCGGGGGAGGGGCTCCACGGGCGGCTCTTTGTGACCTCGGGCCTCGGCGGCATGAGCGGGGCGCAGCCCAAGGCGGCGGATATCGCCGGCGCCGTGAGCGTCACGGCCGAGCTCAATCCGCAGGCGCTCCTCAAGCGGCACGCGCAGGGCTGGCTGAGGGCCTACAGCGATGACGTGGACCGCGTGATCGACATGGCGCTCGCGGCGCAGGCGGCGCGCGAGCCGCTCTCCATCGGCTACCTCGGCAACGTGGTGGACCTGTGGGAGCGCCTGGTGGCGCGTGAGGTGCGCGTGGACCTCGGCAGCGACCAGAGCTCTCTGCACAACCCTTTCGCGGGGGGCTACTACCCGGTGGGGATGACGCTGGCGGAGGCCGACGCGCTCATGGTGCGCGACCCGGCGCGCTTCCGCGAGGAGGTGCGCGCGACGCTCCGGCGGCACGTGGCGGCGGTGCACGCCCTCGCGGCGCGGGGGATGTACTTCTGGGACTACGGTAACGCGTTTTTGCTCGAGGCCAGCCGCGCCGGCGCGGAGGGACTCACGCGCCCCGATGGCTCTTTTGTGTACCCGTCGTACGTGGAGGACATCATGGGGCCGATGTGCTTTGACCTCGGCTTTGGGCCCTTCCGCTGGGTGTGCGCCTCGGGCGACCCCGCCGACCTCCGCCGCTCCGATGAGGTGGCGGCGCGCGCGCTGCGGGCGCAGCTCGCGGGGGCGGCGCCGGAGAACCGGCAGCAGATTCTCGACAACCTGCGCTGGATCGAGGCGGCGGAGGAGAATCGCCTCGTGGTGGGCTCTCAGGCGCGCATCCTCTACGCCGACCGCGCGGGGCGCGTGGCGATCGCGCTCGCCCTCAACGAGGAGCTCGCCGCGGGGCGCCTGCGCGGGGCGGTGATCTTGGGGCGTGACCACCACGACGTCTCGGGCACCGATTCGCCCTACCGCGAGACCGCCAACATCTATGACGGCTCTCGCTTCACCGCCGACATGTCGGTGCAGAACTTTGTGGGCGACGCCTTCCGCGGCGCCACCTGGGTGTCGCTGCACAACGGCGGAGGGGTGGGGTGGGGGGAGGTGATGAACGGCGGCTTCGGGCTCGTGCTCGACGGATCGCCAGAGGCAGCGCGGCGGGCGCGCATGATGCTGTCGTGGGACGTGTCCAACGGCGTGGCGCGGCGGGCGGGGGGGGGGCGCGGGGAGGCGCGCTTCGCCATCGAGGAGGCGATGCGCGCGGAGCCGCTGATGCGCGTGACGCTGCCGCACGCGGCGGATGAGGCGCTGGTGGCGCGCGCGCTTAAGATCTGATAAAATCTTCTGCGTAAAGAGTAAAATCTGGGGGCTCCGCGCGCCGCGTCCAAGTCGGCGCACCTAGAGGAATCGCGATGAAGAACGCCTATCTCGAGCAGGTCCAGCAGTCCACGTCGCTCCTTGAGGAGGACCTCAAGGTCAGCGCCACTCACCTCTCGCCGCTGAGCGCCCGCGGCGGGGGGCGCCTCGGTGAGACGCGGGCGCCGGCGGTGGAGGTGCGCGTGACGGGCTTATGGCGGTGGCGCTCGGTGGTGGTGCCCCCCAACGCCCTCGTGGTGCACACCCGCCGCGGGCACAAGCTGCCGCTTCACTGCGGCCTCGGGTTGTCGTTCAGCTTTAACCCCTACACCGACGCCTTCCTCGCCGTCCCCGCCGCGATGCAGACGCTCATCATCAACGCGAACTGCATCTGCAGGGAGCGGCAGGGGGTGGTGGTGCAGGCGTACCTGCAGTGGGAGATCGACGATTTCGCCCTCGCGTATCGCAAGCTCGACCTCAGCGACCCCTATGACCCCATGCGCGTGACCAACGCGCAGCTCCGGCAGCAGGCGGAGGCCACGGTCAAGGACACGGTGGCGGGCATGGGCATCGATGAGGTGCTCGCCGACAAGCAGCCCATCATCAAGGAGCTCACGCGCCGCCTGCGGGAGGTGGCGGAGGGGCGCGAGGGGAAGGAGGGGCTGGGGCTGCGCATCGTGACGGTGCAGATCAAGGAGGCGATCGTGAGCTCGTCGGGGCTGTGGGAGAGCCTCCAGCGCGCCTTCCGCGCGGAGCGCGAGGAGGTGGCGCGCCTCGCGGAGCTCGAGAGCGCGTCGCGCGTGGAGGCGCGGCAGCGCGAGGAGGCGCTCGTCAAGGAGCGCGCGGAGCAGACGCGCAAGCAGGAGCTCGCGCGCCTCAAGGCGCAGGTGGAGGCGGAGGCGTTTGACCTCGCGCAGCGCGAGCGCGCGCGCCGCGCGGAGGTGGAGGCGACCAACGCGCTGGCGATGGCGGCGCAGGAGGAGGTGACGCTCAAGGCGCGGGCGGCGCTGCGGGCGCTCGAGGCGCAGGCGGCGCGCGAGGAGGCGGGGCGCGCCCTCGAGTCGGAGCTGGCGGAGGCGCGCGCGCGCCTCGCCCTCGAGGCGGAGCGCCTCGCCCTCGCGCAGAACATCACCCCCGCGCAGCTGCGCGAGCGCCTGATCTCGCTCCTGCCGCAGATCGCGCGCGAGCTGCCCAAGCCCACGGAGCTGCGCGTGTATGAGGGCGGTCAGGGGGCGCAGGTGACGCAGCTGGTGGAGGGCCTGATGGGCGCCCTCGAGCGCGCGGCGCGGGCGGCGGGGGAGGCGCGGTGAGCGCCGCCGGCGAGGGCCCGGGCGCGGGGCGGGCGCCGCTCCCCGAGGGGCTCTCGCCGCTCTTTGGGCGCCTCGCGCGCCTCAAGGCGCTGCTCTCGGAGGACCTGGGGGGGGGGCCGCGTCACCTGAAGCTGGCGTGGGTGATCAACGCGCAGAAGGGGGGGACGCTCCTCTA
>VGTA01000557.1 GCA_016874875.1 Deltaproteobacteria bacterium
CGGGGGCGGGGGCGGGGGCGGGGGCGGGGGCGGGGGCGGGGGCGGGGGCCTCGCGCCCGCGGCGCTGGTCGCGCCCGCGCGCCGCCACCCACCTGTCATACTCAAAGACCAGCGCCTCCCCCACGGGGGGCAGGGCGCGGGCGCTCAGCGGGAGCTTGAGGTCGCGGGCGTAGCGCGACTTGAGGGGCGCGAGGGGCGCCGCCCCCCCCGGCGCCGACCACTCCCAGAGGGGGCGCGCGAGGCCCTTGAGGGCGGCGGGGGTGTGCGGCAGCGTCTCGAGCTCGCCGTAGCGCCGAAAGCCCAGCGCCGCCATGCGCGAGAGCCACACCAGCGCCAGCTCCGCCGTCGCCCAGGTGTCGTAGAGCGCCACGTGGGCGTCCTGCGCCACGGGCACCCCAAAGCCCTCGCACAGCTCACCGAGCTTGCCGTCCCGCCCCAGCCCCAGGACTCCCCGCAGCGCCCGCGCGCACAGGTACGCCGGGGCGCAGGGCACCCCGAGGCGCCCAAAGTAGGCCGCCGTGAAGTGGATGTCGAAGGGGGCGTTAAACACCACCCACAGCGCCCCCGAGAGCGCCTCAGCGAGCGCCGGCGCCGCCTGCTCAAAGGTGGGCGCGCCGCGCAAATCCGCGCGCGTCACCTTGTGCACCCGCGTCTGCCGCAG
The DNA here is from genome assembly GCA_016874875.1 of Deltaproteobacteria bacterium. Taxonomy (GTDB): domain Bacteria; phylum Myxococcota_A; class Bradymonadia; order UBA7976; family VGTA01; genus VGTA01. The sequence continues at coordinate 662 of VGTA01000557.1, forward strand.
GGTGCCCTCGATGGCGATAAGGCTGTCAAACGCCACGCGCGGCGCGCGCCCCGGCTCGATCCGCACCACCGAGGCCTCCACGATCTCGTGCGGCAGCCCCTCTTGGAAGAAGCCGGTGGTCTCGAGGTCAAGGACGGCGAGCGGCGTGTGCGCGATCAGCAGGTCGGCGGCGGTGTGGGCGCTCTGCGGGAGGGCGCTCTGCGGGAGGGCGCTCTGGGGGGGGGCGCTCATGGCGGCGCTCCTTTCGCGCTGGGGCGAGGGCTGCTTTTGAACAAAAAGACCTTGAAAAAGACCTTGAGGGCCTTGGAAAGAGCTTGACAGGGTGAGGGCGCTCCTGTATATATGCCGCAAGTCGGGGCCGTAGCTCAGCTGGGAGAGCGCTAGAATCGCACTCTAGAGGTCGAGGGTTCGATCCCCTTCGGCTCCACTCAAAAAACCACGCGAGAGCGTGGTTTTTTGTTTTCGGCGCCCTCACGCGGACCCCAGCCCCAGCTCCGCCAGCAGCGCCTCCACCGCCGAGAACGGGTCAAGCGCGCCGCGAGCCACCTGCGCGGCCAGGGCGTCGAGGGGCGCCTCGCCGCGCTCGTTGAGGCGGAGGGCGGCGAGGCGCTCGGCGAGGCGGCGCTGCGCGAGGCCCACGAGCTCGTGCCGCGCCCCGGCGCGGCGGCGGGCGGCGGCGCGGGAGGCGGGGTCGCGGGGGTCGCCCATAAAGGCGCGGTGCTCCTCGATGGCGCCCCACAGGCCCTCGAGGCCCTCGCCGAGCAGGGCGGAGGCGAGCAGGACGGGGGGGCGGCGCTCGGCGTGGCTGAGGTCGAGCATGGCGTTCACCTCGCGCGCGGTGCGCTGCGCGCCGTCGCGGTCCGCCTGATTCACCACAAACACGTCTCCCACCTCCATCACCCCCGCCTTGATCGCCTGGATGTCGTCGCCGAGGCCGGGCACGAGCACCATCAGCGTGGTGTCGCAGACGCGAATCACGTCCACCTCCGACTGCCCCACGCCCACCGTCTCCACGCACACCACGTCACAGCCAAAGAGGTCGAGGGCGCGCACGGCGAGGCTGGTGCCGCGCGAGAGGCCCCCGAGGTGCCCGCGCGTGCCCACGCTCCGGATAAAGACGCCGGGGTCGGTGGCGAGGTCGTTCATGCGGACGCGGTCGCCGAGGAGCGCGCCGCCCGTGAACGGGCTCGTGGGGTCCACCGCCACCACGCCCACGCGCCGCCCCTGCGCGCGCAGGCGCTTGACGAGCTCGTTGGTGAGGGTGCTCTTGCCGGAGCCGGGGGGACCCGTCACGCCGAGCACAAAGGCGCGCCCGAGGCGGGCGGCGTGGGCGCGCAGGACCGCCTCGGCGCGCGGGTCCTCGCGCTCCGCCCAGGTGAGCAGGCGCGCCGCCGCGCGGCGCTCGCCGGCGAGGAGGCGCGCGCCGAGGTCATCGGGGTCGTCGAGGCTCATTCGGGCTGCCCCGCGGCGCGCCCGCGCCCAGGGAAGCGGGCCTCGATGAAATCGATGATCGCCTGCAGGGGCGCCCCGGGCGTAAAGACCTCCGCCACCCCGCGCTCCTTGAGGAAGGGGATGTCCTCGTCGGGAATCACGCCCCCCGCCACAAACAGGATGTCCTCGGCGCCCTCCGCCTTGAGCAGCTCGTAGACCTTGGGCAGCAGCGTGTTGTGCGCCCCCGACAGGATCGAGCACGCCACCACGTCCACGTCCTCCTGGATGGCGGCGCTCGAGATCTGCTCCGCCGTCTGGCGCAGCCCCGTGTAGATGACCTCCATGCCCGCGTCGCGCAGCGCCCGCGCCACGATCTTAGCGCCGCGGTCGTGGCCGTCGAGGCCGGGCTTGGCTACGAGCACGCGAATCGGGTTGGGGGTGGTGGGGGTGAGGGTGGCGTCGCTCATAGAGGTCTCCTGTGTGGGCCGAGGGGCGCGGCGCGGGGGGGCGCGGCGCGGCGCGCTGCTCTGCTGTGTTTAGCGGAGGGGGCGCGGGGGCGCAACGCAGACCGCGCGGCGCGGCACGCTCCTGACGCGGAGCTTGTGCTCCCCTACGCCCGTGCCCACTCTAGAGGGGGCGCCACCCCGCGCGGTGAGCGCCGCCCCTCCGCCCCCCCCGCCCACAGGAGTCCCCATGCCCGCGCCCCGCCCGCGCCCCGCCCGCCGCGCGCCCCTCGCGCCCCTCGCGCTCCTCGCCGCCCTCAGCCCCCTCGCCGCCCTCAGCCCCCGCGCCGCCCTCGCCCGCCCCGTCGACGTCACCGGCGAGCGAGAGGTCATGCGGGGCCTCTATGCCGACGCCGTCGTGGCGCTCGAGGCCCTCAAGGCGCCTGGCCCCGACGAGCTGTACCTGCTCGGGCGCGCCTACGTGGCGCTCGGGCGCAAGGCGGAGGCGGCGCGCGCGTGGCGCGAGGCGATTCGCCTCGACGAGGCGGCGCACGCGGAGCCGGCGAGGCGCTGGACTTTCGTGTTCCCCCCCAACACGCAGCTGCTCGCCAAGGAGAAGCAGCGCCTCAAGGACGGCTTTGAGGCTGAGCTGCGCGACCTCCTCGCCGCCCTGCTCGAGGACTCCGCGCCCGCGCCCGCCGCCCGCGCGCTGATCAACGCCAACGCCGCGCCCGCCGCGCCCGCGCCGACCGAGCCCGCCGCGCCCGCGCCGATCGAGCCCGCGCCGACCGAGCCCGCGCCGACCGAGCCCGCGCCGACCGAGCCCGCGCCGATCGAGCC
>VGTA01000558.1 GCA_016874875.1 Deltaproteobacteria bacterium
GGAGGGGGACGCGGACGGTGAGGGCGCCTCGCAGGGCGCCTCGCAGGGCGCCTCGCAGGGCGCCTCGCAGGGCGCCTCGCAGGGCGCCTCGCAGGGCGCCTCCCTGCGCATCTCCCTGCGTGCCGAGGGGGTTGAGGTGGACGGCGCGCTCAAGCGGGTGAGCGGCGAGGCGGCGGGGGCGGCGCTGGGGGGAGTGGCGGGGCGCGCGTGGGTGAGGGCGGGCGACACGCTCTACCTCGCGCGCCTGGGCCTCTCGCTGAGCGCGCGTGCCCTCACCTGCGACCGCGAGCTCGCCGAGGTGGAGGTGGAGCACGCGGCGGCGCTGCTACTCCGGGGGGGGCTCCGCCCCCACGAGCGCGCCCGCCTCCGCGCCGCGCGCCTCGTGGGCGCTGACGGGTGGTGGCTGGCGCTCGCGCCCGCCGCCGGCGCGCCGGCGGAGGAGCGGCTGTGGCTGCCGCTCCTCGAGAGCGCGGCGGGGGCGCGCTGGGCCTGGGAGTGGCGCGTGCGCCTCACGCCCGCGCCCGGCGCGCCGCCCGCCCCCGCGGCGCCGCCGGCGTGGTGGGGGGCGCGGGCGGCGGAGCTGAGCGCCGCCGCCGCCGCGCGCGGGGCGCTACCGCCCCGCTGAGGGCGCCGTCGCGCGCCGCCCCGCCAGCTGCGCCGCGTAGGCGGCGAGCCACAGCGCCACGCCCAGCCACAGGGGCCAGGCGCCGCCCTGCGCGCGCATGCCAAAGACGTAGGAGGGCGAGGGCTCCACGCGCTCCACGCGCGCCACCGACGGCCCCGCGCCGCCCACGTCGCTCAGGACGGGGATGTCCACAAAGTGCCACGCGCGCTCCTTGCCGCCCTCCCACACCTGCTCGAGCTCCACGGCGGCGCCGAGGGGGCCCACGCGCGGCGCCACGTAGTCCCCCGACACCTTAAGCGCCGACACGCGCGAGCGCCCGTCGGGGGAGAGCGTGTCGCCGTCGCGCATCCAGACCGTCTGCGGTGCGGGAGCGCCGGGGGCGGGGGCGCGCGGGGTGAGGGTGACGAGGGCGCGGGGGCGCGCGGCGTCCGCCGTCACGCGCTCGAGGCTGAGCGCCCAGGGCCCGAGGGGGACGACGCGCCCGGCGAGCAGGTCGCCCCAGGGGAGCTCGCGGGGGGCGCTGGCGCCGAGGGTGAAGCGGGCGCGCGGCGCGCCGTCGCCCGCGCCGTCGCCCGCGCCATCGCCCGCGCCATCGCCCTCGACGCGCGCCAGCGAGAGCGTGGCGCCGAGGTGGTGCGCCACGGTGACGTCGCCGCCGCGCTCATAGGACTCCGCGCGCCCCCCCTCGAGGAGCGTCACCCGCCCCGCCCCGCTCACGCTGAGCGCGACGCCGGCCCCGATGGCGGCGGCGCCCGCGGCCCAGAGGGCGAGGGGGCGCCGCGCGGCGGGCTGCGCGAGGGCCTGCGCGAGCGCGCAGAAGGCGAGCAGGCCGCCGAGGGCCTGCGCGAGCGCCTCGTGGAGCCCGCCGCCCGCCGCGAGGGCGGCGAGCAGGCCGAGGGCGGCGAGGGTGGCGCTCGTGGGGTGCGCGAGCAGCCAAAAGAGCTCGCCGAGGGCGCCGGGAGAGGCGATGTGAGTCTCGCGCGTCATGGAGGGTGTGCTCATCGGGGGGCGCGGGCGCTCAGAGGGTGCCGTTGAGCTCAAAGTTGACGGGGTTGGTGCCCACCATAACGGCGCCGGCGTTCCCCACGATGTCGCCCGGCTGCTTGGAGATGGCGTCGCCGTCCTGGTCCACGCGCGCCGACACCACCACCTGCCCGGCGAGGGGGGCGCCCATCATGGAGTCCTTCTGCTGCACCACGAAGGGCTTGGGGAAGGTGGCGGCGCTGACGTCGCCGATCTTGGTGGAGGCGAGGAGCATCCCCTGCCCGCCGTTGGGGTCATAGCGGCGCACGATCACGAACATCACCGAGCCCGCCTTGAGGGTGCCGAGCAGCTCGGGCTTGATGGTGATCTCGCCGGAGATGTGCCCGCTCACCACGGGGGCGCCGGGGAGGGTCTGGCCGTGGGGGTTGTCCCCCGGCTGGCCGTGGGGGGCGGGCGCCTGCCCGCCGGCGGCGGGGTGCCCCGCGGGGAGGGCGGGCTGGCCGTGGGGGGCGGGCGCCTGACCGTGGGGGGCGGGCGCCTGGCCGTGGGGGGCGGGTGTTTGGCCGTTGGGGGCGGGCTGCTGCCCCCCCGCGCCCGGCCAGCCCGCGGCGATCATGCCCGCGCCGTCCTCAGGGGCCGGGGCGGGGGCGGCGGGGGCGGGGGCGGGGGCGGCGGGGGCGGCGGGGGCGGGGGCGTCGCCGAGCTGCGCGCTCACCGCGCCCTGCGCCGCCGCGGGCGCGGCGGTCGCCGCCATCGCGGGGGCGATGTGGAACACGCTCGCGCGCTGGTAGGGCGCGTAGGCGATCTTCTTCTTGCCGGAGTAGGTCTCCTCGGGGCGCTCCTCGGCGCAGGCGGCGGCGCTGAGGGCGGCGCTGAGGGCGAGGGTGGCGCTGCGGGCGAGGGGTGAGAGCTGGGGGAGGCGGCTAAAGCGCATAGGGGGCTCCTCGTGAGGGGACGCGGGTCGCGCGGTGAGGCGCGAGGGGGGCGGCGGATGAGCGCCGAGCGCCGAGCGGGGGGGCTCGCGGGCTGCGGGGAGCATAGCCTCGCGAGGGGGGTGGGCGCAAACATCTTAGGCGCCTGCGGCGCCTGTGGCGGTAAATCTCTGTTAGCGCGCGCCCCGCGCCCCGCGCCCCGCGCCCCTCACCCCTCGGGCGGCGGCGACGGGTTTGGGTTGAGGACGCGCACGCCCCGCAGCCCCGCGGGCTCCGCCGCCGCGCCCGCCGCGCGGGCGCGGCGGCGGAGGGCGAGGAGGCCGGCCGCGAGCAACAAGAGCGCCCCCCCCCCCAAGAGCGAGTCGTCGCGCGTCAGCGCCAACGCCCACCCCAGCCCGCCGCCCTCAAGCGCCGCGCGCCACTCCCGCTCGAGGGCGCTGAGGGGCGCGCCGAGGTGCGCGCGCGCCGCCTCCTCGAGGCCCTCGCCGCGCGCCGCCGCCCGCGTGAAGCCCAAGAGGGCGCCGCGCCCCCGAGTCTCGCCGAGGTAGCTCACGAAGTGCGCCGACTGAGCGTAGGCCACCTCCGCCCGCCCGCCCGAGGCGGGGAACGACGCCGCGAGCTCCCCAAACGACAGCAGCCCCCCCACCGCCGCCGACCCGCTCAGCGACCACATCCGCTCCCAGCTCACCCGCTCGCTCGCCGCCACCGCCAGCCCCTCGTTGAGCCACAGCGGCACCGCCCCGCGCGCGCCCCCCGGCGACAGCGCCCCCACCGCCAGGTGCGCGAGCTCGTGGGCGAGGGTGCGGCGCAGCTCCGCGGGGGGCGCCTCGTG
>VGTA01000559.1 GCA_016874875.1 Deltaproteobacteria bacterium
CCCGGGCGAGCAGGGCGGCGCGCAGGGCGGCTGGCAGGGCGGCTGGCAGGGCGGCGCGCAGGGCGGCGCGCAGGGCGGCTGGCAGCAGGGCGGCGCGCAGGGCGGCGGGGACGAGTGCGACGCCCTCGGCTACTACGGCGACGGCTACTGTGACTACTTCTGCCCGCTGCTCGACCCTGACTGCTTCTGAGGGCGCCTAGATGACCGACCCGCGCCCATGCACGCCCCCCGCCCCGCGCCCCCTCGCCGCCCTCGCCCTCGCCCTCGCCCTCGCCGCGTGTGAAAGGGAGCGGGAGGCGGGCGGCGCGCAGGGCGGCGCGCAGGGCGGCGAGGCGGGCGGCGCGCAGGGCGGCGAGGCGGGCGGCGCGCAGGGCGGCGAGGCGGGCGGCGCGCAGGGCGGCGAGGCGGGCGGCGCGCGGGGCGGCGAGGCGGGCGGCGCGCAGGGCGGCGAGGCGGGCGGCGCGGGCGGGGACCTCGAGGACGACCTCCCCAGCGACGCCCCCGGGCGCTACCGCGTGGGCTACCGCGTCCTCCGCTTTGAGTACGCCCTCCCCGAGCCCCTCGCGCGCGCCCTCAGCGAGGACGCCGGCGCCGCCGTGGCCGCCCGCGCCCTCCGCGTGGCCGTCTGGTACCCCACCGACGCCACCGACGCCGATTACCCCCTCGCCGCCTACCCCGTCCTCCCCTCGCGGCGCGTGGCGCTCGACGCCCCGCCCCTCGCCGCCGGGGGGCGCGCCCCGGTCCTCCTCTACTCTCACGGCGCCAAGGTGTGGCCCGAGCTCGGCGCCTTCATGAGCGAGCATTTCGCCTCTCACGGCTGGGTGGCGGTGGCGGTGGAGCACGACCTCGACCACCTGCAGAGCGCCACCCGCCCGCGCCCCGACGCCATGTACCTCCTGCGTCCCCTCGACGCCTCGCGCGCCCTCGACCACCTCCTCGCGCTCCCCCCCGAGGACCCCCTCGCCGGCGCCCTCGACCCCGCCCGCGTGGCGGCGGCGGGGCACAGCTATGGGGGCTACACGGCCTTCGCCCTCGCCGGCGCCGCCTATGACGTCGAGGACCTGCGCGGGCGCTGCGCTGACCTCAGCGACACCTTCTGCGAGCGCCTCGCGCTGCTCGAGCCGCTGTTCGCCGCCGGCGCCCGCGACCCGCGCGTGCGCCTAGCGATTCCGCAGTCCGCCGGCAACTTTCGCATGTTCGGCGCCGCCGGGGTGGCGGCGGCGCAGGCGCCCGTCCTCCACATCTCCGCGCGCCGGGACCAGGACTGCACGGAGGAGGGCGCCAACCTCCCCTACTGGGAGGCGCTGCGCGCCGCCGCCGTCCCTCGCCACTGGCTCAGCCTCCTCAACGCCGGGCACGCGAGCCTCACGGTCAGCTGCGCGCAGTTCCCCACCCTCGAGCTCGACAACGGCTGCGGCGAGGACTTCACGCCCCCCGAGGCCGTCCACCGCCTCGCCAACCACTACGCCCTCTCCGCCGCCCGCCGCTACGCCTCGAGCGCGGCGGCGGCGGCGGCGGAGGGGGCGCGCCCGCTGCTCTCCACCCCCGCTGAGGACGATACGATGAGGTTCACCCCATGAGCCGCCCCCGCCGCGCCCCGCTCCTCCTCTGCGCCGCCCTCGCCGTCGGCGGCTGCCTCGACCCCCGCCGCCTTGAGGCGCCCCTCCCCCCCGGCGCCGCGGGGGCCGGAGGCGCGGAGGCGGGCGCGCTGGCTGGGGCGGCGGGCGGGGCGGCGGGCCCCATCTCGCTCGAGGACCTCCCGCCCCCCCCCGCCGTCCCCCCCGGCCCCACCGCCCTGCGCCGCCTCACCCGCGCCCAGTACACGCGCGCCCTCCACGACGTCCTCTCCCCCGACGTGGTGGTGCCCGCCCTCGTGGAGCCCGACGTCAACCTCGGCGGCCTCCTCGCCGTGGGCGCCTCCGACACCACCTTCAGCCCGCGCGGCGTCGCGTCCATCGAGGAGGCGGCGGGGCGGGTGGCGGCGCAGGCGCTCGCCGTCCCCTCGGCGCGCGCCCGCGCCGTCCCCTGCGACCTCGCCGCCGGCGACGCGGCGGCGGGGGAGGCGTGCGCCCGCGACGCCCTCGCCCTCACCGGCCGCCGCGCGTGGCGCCGCCCCCTCGCCCCCGCGGAGCTCGACGCCCTGGCGGCGCTCTACCGCGAGGCGGCGGGCGCCCTCGGCGACCGCGACGAGGGCCTCGCGCTGGCGCTCTCCGCCCTCCTCCAGTCGCCCTACTTCCTGTTCCGCGTGGAGCTGGGCGGGGCGGCGGGCGGGGCGCTCGACCCCTACGCCCTCGCCTCGCGCCTGAGCTTCTTCCTGTGGGACTCCACCCCCGACGACGCCCTGCTCGACGCGGCGGCGGCGGGGGCGCTGGGCACGGCGGAGGGGCTGCGCGCGGCGGCGGAGCGCCTGCTGGCCTCGCCGCGCGCCCGCGTGGGCCTCGCCAACTACCTCAGCGAGCAGCTGCGCCTCTATGAGCTCGATGGGCTCCCCAAGGACGCCCTCACCTACGAGCACTTTAGCCCTCAGCTCCTCCTCGACGCCCGGGAGGAGACGCTCCGCGGCCTCCTCGCTCGCGCGCTCGACGACGACGCCGACCTCCGCGACGCCCTCACCACCCCCGAGACCTTCCTCACCCCCCGCCTCGCCGCCCTCTACGGCGTGCCCGCGCCCGCGCGGGAGGGCTTTGCCCGCGTCACCCTCCCCGCGTGGGCGGGGCGCGCGGGCCTGCTCGGGCAGGCGTCCATCCTCAGCCTTTTCGCCCACGCCAACTCCTCCTCCGCCACACTGCGCGGCAAGTTCGTGCGCACGGTGCTCCTCTGCCAGGAGATTCCGCCGCCGCCGGTGGGCGTCAACACGGCGATTCCTGAGCCCTCCGGGGAGGCGCGGACGCTGCGCGAGCGCGTGCGTGAGCACCTCGAGTCGCCCTCCTGCGCCGGCTGCCACGGCCTCCTCGACCCCATCGGGCTCGCCCTCGAGCGCTTTGATGGGGTGGGGCGGTGGCGCGACCGCGACAACGGCGCGCTCATCGACGCCAGCGGCGAGCTCGACGGCGTGCCCTTTGACGACGCCCTCGGCCTCGGGCGCGCCGTCCGCGCGCACCCCGCCTTTGGCCCCTGCGTGGCGCGCACCCTCACCCGCTACGCCGCCGGCCGCGCCGCCACCGAGGAGGAGGGGCCCCTCGTGGAGGACCTCGCCGCCCGTTTCGCCGCCCTCGGCTACCGCCTCAAGCCACTCCTCTTGGAGGTCGTGATGAGTCCGCTGTTCTTGCCCGCGGGGGCGCCGCGATGAGCCGCCCGCCCGCCCGCTCGCCCCTCGCCCCCCCCGCCCGCCTCGGCGCCCCCGCCCTCCCCCGCCGCCGCGCCGTCCT
>VGTA01000560.1 GCA_016874875.1 Deltaproteobacteria bacterium
TGAGGGGGCCCGCGCTGCTCAGGGCGTCCACGAGCCCGGCGGCCTGCACGGCGGCGATGAGGGTGTTGAAGGTGCCGGCGGCCTGCGCGGTCTCGATGAGGCTCTTGGGGGTCGCGTCGGTGCCGGCGGCGGTGCCCGCGTCGGTGCCGGCGGCGGTGCCGGCGTCGGTGCCGGCGGCGGTGCCGGCGGCGGTGCCGGCGTCGGTGCCGGCGTCGGTGCCGGCGGCGGTGCCGGCGGCGGTGCCCGCGTCGGTGCCCGCGGCGGTGCCGGCGGCGGTGCCGGCGGCGGTGCCCGCGGCGGTGCCGGCGGTGGGGGTGGGCGCGTCGTCGTCGTCGTCGCAGGCGGCGGAGAGGGCGCAGAGGTTGAGCGCGAGGAGGGCCTGCAGGAGGCGGGGGGCGTGGGCGCGGCGGGGGGCGCGGCGGGGGGCGTGGGTGCTCATGGGAGTCTCCGGGTGAGGGTGTGTGAGCGTGGGGCGCTGTGGGCGACCCTCACTACAGAGGACGCGAGCAGGGGGATGGTTTCGATTTTTGTGCACAGGGTGCGTTCATTGTTTGTTTATGGATTGCGCCCCCCCCAGGGCGCCGCGCGGGCTCACTCCGCGCGGACGGCGTGGAGCGCGGGGGCGTGGGCGGGGTCATCGCCGAGCTCAGAGGCGGTGAGGGCCCAGGCGCCCTGGAGGCCGAGGGGGGCGAGGGCGCCCTCCGCGTAGGCGGCCGCCTCGCCCTGGGGCTCATCGAGCTCGTCGCTGGTGGCCAGGAGGCGCGCGGGGGAGGCGAGGGGGTCGCTGAGGGCGTGGAGGGCGTGGGGGGCGGGGAGGGCGAGCTCGTAGAGGGCGCCGTAGGTGCGGAGGAGGAGGCGCCGCCCGTCGGGGTGGAGGTCCGCGGCGGTGACGAGGTGCGCGCGCCCATCCCCGTTGGCGCCGAGGGGGGCGAGGCGGGCCACCTCCCGCGCCACGAGGGGCGGGGCGCCGGGGGCGCCGGCGTGGGGGGCGCGGAGGTCGAGCTCCCAGACGCGCGCGGGGCGCTCAGCGCCATAGGGGAGCTTCTCAAAGAGCCAGGCGCGCGCGCCGGCGTCGTCCACCGCGAGCGCCTCCACGTTGGCGGGGCCGTCGGGGTAGCGGAGGCGGACGGCGCGCGCCGGGAGCGGCCCATCGCGGAGGTCGCCCGCGGCGGGCTCTGGCGCCACGTAGAGGGTGACGCTGTCGCGCGCGCGGGCGTTGTCGCCCACGTCCGCCGCCCAGAGGCAGCGCCCGCCCTCCCCGCCCGGGCAGCCGCCCACGGCGAGGTCCTCGAGGTCCACGGCGTCCACGGGGCGCCCGTCAGCGCTGAGGGTGAGGAGGGCGAGGGGCGCGCCGAGGGGGCTGAGGGCGTAGAGGGCGGGCGCGCTCCCCGAGTCGTTATGCGCCCACACCGCCACGTCGCCCACGGCGAGTCCGGAGAGCTCGGGGAGGGCGCCCGCGTCGAGGGCGCCGAGGACCGCCACGCCCCCCGCCCCCCCCGCCCCCTCCGCCGCCGCCCGCCCAAGCCCCCCGCACAGGGCCGCGCAGAGGAGGATTCTGCGCAAGCTTCTGCGGAGGAGGCGCGAGAGGCGCGAGAGGGGCGGGAGGGGGGAGCGCGGCGGGCGCATAAGAAGCTCTCTTGTGGACGGTGCTCACAGAGGCTCATAGGGGCGCCGGGGGGGTGAGCGCTAGGGGGCGGCGGCGCATATCACAGAGTTGTCACAGAGGCGGCGCGCCCCCGCGCTGTCCGCAGCGCCCCCCTCGCGCCGTTCCTCCCGCGGGGCCGTGCCGCCGGCGCCGCCCCCGCCGTTCACCCACAGCGAAGGAGAGCAGATGAGGAGAGAGTGCATACTCGTAGACGAGCACGGCCAGCACATCGGCGTGAGCGCCGGGCGGCTAGAGGTGCGGGGCAAAGAGGAGACCCAGAGCGTGCCGCTCGAGGAGGTGGAGTCGCTGCTGCTGGGGCCCAAGGCGGGGGGGGTGTCGGTGAGGGCGCTGCTGAGCCTCGTGCGCGAGGGGGCGAGCGTGAGCGTCCTAGGAGAGGGCGGCGAGTCGCTGACGCTGACGCCGCGGAGCGCGGACGGGGTGGCGCTGCTGAGGGCGCAGGCGAAGTGGAGCGACGGCGAGGGCCTGCGGGCGGGGCTGGAGCTGGCGAGGAGGGCGCTGCGCCACAAGGTGAGGAACCAGCGCCACCTCGCCGGGCGGCTCAGCGAGCAAGCGCGGCACGCGGGGGCGCGCGCGAAACTGAAGAGGCACCACGAGCGCCTGAAGGCCCTAGAGGCCTCCATCGACGCCTGGCGCCCAGCGCCGGACGCCACGCGCCACGCGAGCGCGAGCGCGCTCATGTCCCTAGAGGCGCGCGCCGCCAGGGCGTGGTGGGCCGCGGTCGCCCTCACCCTGCCCCCAGGCTTCAGCTTCACCGGGAGGGCGCTCAGCGGAGACGAGCAGGACCCCTTCAACGCGGCGCTGAACTACGGGTACGCGATCCTAGTGGCGAGGGTGACGCAGGCGCTCGGGGCGCTCGGGTTCGAGCCACAGCTCGGCTTCCTGCACGCCGACGCCCCGCCGCGCGTGTCGCTCTCCTACGATGTGGTGGAGTGCTACCGTCAGCCCTTCGTGGACTGGCCGCTGCTGTGCTTGGCGCAGGAGCGCGGTGAGGCGTGGGGGCTCGGGGAGGACGGGCGGCTGACGGTGGAGGCGAAGCGCGCGGTAGCGGCGAGCGTGCTCGGTGCGCTCTCGGAGGAGCGGTCGTGGGGAGTGGGGATTGAGGTGATTCGCGGCGACGCGAGGGGGCTCAAAGAGAGTCTGCTCCAAGGAACCACATGGCGCCCACAGGCGCTTAAAATATAGAGAGAACAAGATGCTCACCACCCCAGGGCTCCTAGAGAGCGTGCTAACGCCCCCCTGCCACCTCCCCGCGCTCCGCCGAGGCCAGCGCTACCTGCTCGTGGTCTACGACGTAGAAGAAGACCGCCGCCGCCAGCAGATGGGAGACGCCTGCCTCCGCCACGGCCTCCGCCGCGTCCAGCAGAGCGTCTACTGCGGCCCCGTCTTCGCCGGCCGCGCCGACTCTCTTCGCGCGGCGCTGGCGACGTTAGCGCACGACGAGGAGGAGGTCTCCTCCGACCCCCCCCGCGACCCCCCCGAGCGCGTGGCGGCGCCGCGGGCGCGGCTGTTGTTTTTGTATTTGGACGGCGGGTCGTCTTGGTGGGGGCTTCATGTGCCCTCTCCTCGCACGCCCCTGACCCCGCTGGCGTTTGCGCTGCGCCCGCGGACGGCGGCGGACTATATTTTCTTTTGAGGGGTTGATGTTTCTTTATTGTTTATAGATGTTTGTGTTGTTGTTTGTGTTGTCTG
>VGTA01000561.1 GCA_016874875.1 Deltaproteobacteria bacterium
TCTGAGTCGGGGGCGCCCGCCGCGCCCTCCTCCTATGTCGCCCCCGCCGCCCCGGGCGCCGCCCCGGGCGCCGCCCCGAGCGCCGCCCCGAGCGCCGCCCCGAGCGCCGCCCCGAGCGCCGCCCCGAGCCTCTCAGCGCCGCGGGGGCGCGCCGCGCCCGCCTACACACAGCTGCCGCGGGGCGCCTTGGCGCTGCTCTATGTGCTGCTCGGGGCGTTTGTGGTGTGGGTGGCGGTGTCGTCGCCGAGCACGCAGGGGCCGGCGGCGGGGGCGGCGAGCGCGCCGCCGACTCCGCCGGCGGCGGGGGCGCCGCACCCGCTCGCGGACGACGGCGCCGCCCTCGCCGCCGCCCCCGCCGCGCCGCCGCCGCCCCCGCCGCCGCCCCCGCCCCCGCCGCCCGCCCCCTCGCCGCCGCCCCCGCCGCCCCCGCCCGACATGCGGGTGATTCCGGGGGGGCTCGCGCGCTGGGCGCTCACCGAGGACGCGCTGCGCGCGGTGGCGGCGCACTGCCAGGGGGAGCCGCGCGTCAAGGCGACGCAGGCGCCCCCGAGTCAGGAGCGCTGCCGCGCGCTGGTGAAGCGCGCCACAGAGGCGGGCCTCGCGGCGCTGCCGCCGGTGGCGGTGGAGCCGTTCTGGCTCGACACGCGCGAGGTGAGCCGCGCGGAGTACCTCAAGGCGTGTGAGCGGGGGGCGCTGCCGTGTCACCGCTTTGACGCGGAGGGCGCCAGCGGGGCGCTGCCCATCACGGACGTGTCGTTTGATGACGCGAGCGACTACTGCGCCTCGGTGGGCAAGCGCCTCCCCACGGAGGCGGAGTGGCTCCGCGCCGCCCGCGGCGATTCGGACACGCCGTACCCGTGGGGGGCGCAGGCGCCGTACGCGGGCTGGCGGAAGCTCCGCGTCAACTACCTCAGCCCCGCGCAGGGCGACCGCGAGCTCGACGGGGCGCGCGGCGCGCACGCGACATCCCTCCGCGCCCCCGAGGGCGACTCGCCGTTCGGGGTGGCGCACATGGGCGGCAACGTGCGCGAGTGGGTGCGGGTGGAGGGGGCGCGGAGCCCATCGCTGATTCGGGGGGGCGGGTGGCGCTCTCGGGTGTGGGAGCTGTCGCTCGCCACGCGGGCGCGCCCCGATGACCTCAGCCACAAGGCGAGCGACGTGGGCTTCCGCTGCGCGCAGACTCCTGCCCGCTAGGCGCCGTGATGCTCCTCCCCTCGCGCCTCGCCGCCCTCGCCGCCCTCGCCGCCCTCGCCGCCCTCGCCGCCCTCGCCGCCCCCGCCGCCCGCGCCCTCGCCGCGCCGGGGGGGGAGGTGGTGGACGCCTGGCTCAGCGGCCCTCACTCGAGCTGCGACGCGCCCCTCGACTTTGGAGAGGGCGGGCGCCTCACGTTTGAGCTGCCGCGCGCGGCGCTGGTGGCGGCGCCGAGTCGCGCGGGGGCGCTGCAGGTGGACATCGCGCCGCGCTTGGTGGTGGTGCGCCCGCGGGCGCCTCAGGAGTGGGCGCGGGCGGCGCCGGTGAATCTCTCGATTGTGCTCGAGGGGGAGCAGAGTCTGCACTGCCGCCTCGCCCCGCGCGCCTCGGAGCCGCGGGCGGTGCGGGTGGAGCGGGTGCGGGTGAGTCCGCTAGCGGAGCACCTGGCGGTGCAGCGCGCGGCGCTGGAGCTGCTGCGCGGGCTGCTCGACGAGGCGGGCGGGGAGGCGAGCGGGGAGGCGGAGGGCGCAGCGGGGGACTCGGCGCTGCCCACGGCGGAGCTGGCGCGGGCGGCGCGGGCGCTCCGGGGGCGCTGGGAGGGGCTGGGGGCGCTGCGCGCGCTGGCGGCGCGCGAGCTCGAGGTGACGCCGCTGCCGCCGCTGCGCGCGCAGGAGGGGCTCATCTACCTCACGGCGGAGCGGGTGGCGCGGACGGACGGCGAGGTGTGGCTCCGCGCCACCCTCGAGAATCGGAGCCAGCCGCCGTTCGCCCTCGAGCGCCTCGAGCTGCACCCCCGCGACGCGCGCCTCGCGCCCCGCGCCCTCGAGGTGTGGCCCGCGGACCTCACGGCGCGCGCCGGGGAGGGGGCGCGGGCGCTGTCGGCGCGCGCGCCCCTCAGCCACGCGCTCGGGGGTGAGCTGCGGGCGGTGGCGCGCGACGGGCGCGCGGTGGCGCTGCGGCTGCCAGAGGAGGTCCGGTGAGCGCGGCGCTCTCCCCCGGGCGGGTGCTCCCGGGCGGCTACGTGCTCGGCGCGCGCCTCGGCGCCGGCGGCTACGGGGCGGTGTTTGAGGGCTATGACCCAGGCCTCGACCGCGCCGTCGCCGTCAAGGTCCTCGAGCGTCCCCTCGACGAGCAGGCGTCGCAGCGCTTTCGCGACGAGGGGCGCCTGCTCGCCCGCCTTCAGGCGCCGCAGATCGTGCAGGCGTACTTTATAGGCGCCCTCGAGGACGGGCGCTCGTTTTTGGTGATGGAGCGCTTTGGGACGGGGGCGGTGTGGTCGCGCTGGCCGCTGGGCGCCTGCCCGCCGCTCGACGTGGCGCTCTCGGTGACGCGCCAGCTCCTGCAGGCGCTCGCGGCGGCGCACGCGGCGGGCATCATCCACCGCGACGTCAAGGAGGCCAACCTCCTCTATGATGACGCGACGGGGGTGGCCAAGCTGTGCGACTTTGGCATCGCGCGCTCCCACGCGCCCCTCGCGGAGCAGGCGCCCCCCACGCGAGAGGGGGTGGTGGTGGGCACGGACCACTACATCGCGCCCGAGCGCTACGAGGGCGTCAACGACGACCCCCAGAGCGACCTCTACGCCGCGGGGGTGGTGATGTTTCGCCTGCTGGTGGGGCGGCGCCCGTTTGAGCGGGCGCCGCGCGAGCCGGTCACGCCGCACACGGTGCTCCTGCGCGCCATCTCGGAGCGCCTCACCCCCGACGACCTGCCGGGGGCGCCGGTGGGGGTCGCCCGCGTGTGCCTCGGGCTGCTCGCCCCGCGCCGCGCGGAGCGCTACCCCAGCGCCACGCGCGCCCTCGAGGCCCTCGACGACGCCCTCCGCGCCCCGCCCACGGCGAGCGCGCCGGTGGCGCTGCCCCCGGCGGCGCGCGCGCGCCTGAGCGCCGCCCTCGCCCCGCCCCCGCCCCCCGCTCCCGCCCCCGCCCCCGCCCCCGCCCCGCGGTGGCTGTGGCTCGCGGCGGGGGCGGCGCTCGGCGCGGGGCTGTGGTGGCTCTCGCGCGCCCCGGCGCCCCGCGGCGTGCGCCCCGCGCTCACGCCCCTCAACGCCCCCGCCGCGCCCCCCTCCGCCGCGCCCGCCGCGCCCGCCGCGCCGCCCTCGCCCGCCACACCCGCCGCGCCGCCCTCATTCGCCGCGCCCGCCGCGCCCGCCGCGCCCG
>VGTA01000562.1 GCA_016874875.1 Deltaproteobacteria bacterium
CGATGGCGGGCGCGGAGGCGGGGGCGACGGCGGGGGCGACGGCGGGGGCGACGGCGGGGGTGATGGCCGGCGCGGTGGCGGGCCAGCCCGCGGGCGCGATGGCGGGCGCGATGGCGGTGGACCCCTCCTGCGACCCCTCCTGGCTCGCCCTCAGCGACCGCCCCCTCCTCGACGCCCTCTACGCCGAGCTCTCCGGCGACTACCGCCCCATCGCCGTGGAGCTCGACCTCGGCGGCAACCCCAACCGCTACACCACCGCCCGCCGCCTGATGTTCACCGTCGTGGAGCGGCGCTCGCAGGGCGTCTATCTGCTCTACGTGGGCACCCTCTACGGCCTCACCGAGGGGGCGGAGCCGCCCCACAACGTGATCAACACTGAGCACTCCTGGCCCCGCTCGCGCCTCGCTAGCGAGCAGACCGACCCGGCGGCCTACGAGCACCAGCAGTCGGACCTGCACCACCTCTACCCCACCCTCGCCGCCGCCAACAGCGCCCGCGGGAGCCTCCCGTATGGCGAGGCGGTCAGCGACCTCGACCTCAGCTTCTCCCCCTCGCTCAAGGGGCGGGACGCGAGCGGGCGGGAGGTCTTTGAGCCCCGCGACGAGGTCAAGGGCGACCTCGCGCGCACCCTCTTCTACATGTCGGCGCGCTGGGGCCTCGCCCTAGAGGCTTATGAGGAGGAGGTGCTCCGCCGCTGGCACACC
The DNA here is from genome assembly GCA_016874875.1 of Deltaproteobacteria bacterium. GTDB lineage: Bacteria > Myxococcota_A > Bradymonadia > UBA7976 > VGTA01 > VGTA01. The sequence goes on from VGTA01000562.1 coordinate 705, forward strand.
CAGGACCCCCCCGACGACTGGGAGCGAATCCGCGACGGGCGCGTGGCGGCCCTGCAGGGCAACCGCAACGTCTTTATCGAATGTCCCGCCCTCGTGCCCCGCGTCGCGGACTTTATGGCGATCTCGCGCCCCGAGGCGCTGCCCCTGCCCTGAGGGGCGCGGCGCGAGGCGTGGGGCGCTAAGGTGCTTAAACGCATGATTCTTTCCTCTTGAGAGGGGCTCTCAAGACGAAATCGCTTGAGCGGCGCGCGGGCTCTTATAGGGTGTGGGGGTTCACCCTCACCCCCCCGGAGTCCCCGCTGCGTTACGCGCCCCCCGCCCACCCCGCCCGCCTCCTCAGCGCCGCCCTCCTCCTCAGCGCCTCCCTGCCCGCCGCGCAGGCGCTCGCCGAGGCGAGCTTCACCGGACAGATGCCCAACGTCTACAGCGTCCCCAACAACGCGTCGGGCTGCGGTCTGTGCCACGTGAGCGAGTACGGCGCTGGCCCTCGCAACGCCTTTGGCATCGCGGCGCTGGCGCACATCTCCCGCGGCGTGGTGGACTGGACCTCGATCTGCGCCCTCGACCCCGACGACGACGGCTTCACCAACGGCGAGGAGATGGGCGACCCGAGCTGCGTGTGGATGCGCGGCCAGCCCGCCTCCGCCGGCGAGATCACCGACCCGCGCGACCCCAGCAGCTACCCCGCCACCCCGGCGGGCGGCGCGGCGGGCGGCGAGGGCGGCGGCGTGGCGGGCGGCGCGGCGGGCGGCGAGGGCGGCGGCGCGGCGGGCGGCGAGGGCGGCGGCGCGGCGGGCGGCGAGGGCGGCGGCGCGGCAGGCGGCGAGGGCGGCGGCGCGGCGGGCGGCGAGGGCGGCGAGGGCGGCGGCTATGGCGGCGCGGCGGGCGGCGCGGCGGGCGGCGGGGCGGGCGGCGGGGCGGGCGGCGCGGCGGGCGGTGGGGCGGGCGACGCGGGCGCGCCGGCGGCGGAGGAGCCCGACGACGGCGGCTGCCACGCCTCTCCTCAGGCGCATGACCACGGCGCGCCGCTCGCCTCGCCCCTCTTGGCGGTCGCCCTGGGCGCCCTCGCCCTCCGCGTCCGCCGCGCCCGCCGCGCTCAGCCCTGAGGGGGGCTCGTGGACGCGCGCGATGACCTCGCCGCGCCCGGCGCGCTCGAGCGCTGGCGCGCGGAGTCTCCTCCGCCGCGCGCGGTCACCTGCGCCTACGCCGACCCCCTCGACCTCGTGTGGCTCGCCGCCGCCGCGCGCCTCGGGTGGCGCGTGGCGCGCTCGGCGGACATGTACGCCAGCTGGGACGGGGCGGGGACGCTCACCCTGAGCGCCGCCGAGCACATGGACCCCGATGACACCCTCGCGCAGCTCATCTTCCACGAGGCCTGCCACGCGCTGGTGGAGGGCCCCGCGGGCTGGGGGCGCCCGGACTGGGGGCTCGAGAACGCCGACGCGCGCCACCTCGTCAACGAGCTCGCCTGCCACCGCGCGCAGGCCGCGCTCGCCGCCCGCCACGGGCTGCGCGACCTCCTCGCCGTCACCACCGACTGGCGCCCTCACTATGACGCGCTCCCCGCCGACCCCCTCGCCCCGTGCGCGGCGGCGGGGGCGCTCGACGAGGAGGCGCGCGCCCTCGCCCGCGCCGCCCTCGCCCGCGCCGAGGAGGCGCCGTGGCGCGAGGCGCTCGGCGAGGCGCTGCGCCTCACCGCCGCCCTCCGCGCCCTCGTGGCGCCCCTCGCGCCCCCGTCGTCGCTGTGGGCGCGCGGGGGGGCGCTCAGCCGGCCAGGGGCCTGAGGCGGGCGCTCTGCTGAAAGACCGTGGGCATCTCGGAGATGTAGGCGAGGTGCCCGATGGCGCGCGCGCTCAGGTCGAGGCCCAGCTCCGCCGGGTAGCGCCCCGCCGGCGGCCCCACCAGCCCCGCGGCGTCGGGGCCCTTGGCGAGGGCGGCCGTGAGGGTGATCATGTCGATCATGGGCATGCCCGTGAGGCTGGCGGTGGCGAGGCGGAAGATCACCTTGAGCACCAGGTCGTGGGCGCTGTGGACCACCTCGGGGGGCGACGGGAGGCGGGCGAGCGCCTCCCAGGGGACCTCGCGCGTGTCGAGGGCGGACGCCCAGGCGCTCACGTGCAGGTTGGGGACGGGCGCGCCCTCCTCCGCCATCAGCGCGCACGCGCGCAGCGCCATTCGCCCGCCCAGCGAGTGCCCGATCAGGTAGATCGGGGCGCGCGGGTGGGCGGCGCGCGTGGCGCGCAGCTCGTCGAGGAGGCGCCGCGCGGACCGGTCGGCCTCAGCGGCGGCCGCCTCCCAGGCGCCCTTGACCTGCGTGGTGGTCTTGATGAGCGTGGCGGGGTCTCGGAGCAGGGCGCTCAGGGCGTCCGCGCGCAGCCCGATGAGCGGCTTAAGAATCTCCCACAGCAGCTTCATGATCGACGTGGCGCCCCACTTAAAGGGCTGCACGCGGGCGCCGAGCGCGGCGGGGAGGGCGCGCTTGAGCTCGTCCTCCCAGGCGCGGATGTCGAGGGCGCGCGTTGGGTCGATGGCGGTGGGCAGCAGGGTGTTCTCCTCGGTGAGGAAGCCGGGGACGAGCACGACGATGGGGGCGTCGTCGCGCGCGGTGAGGAGGCCAGAGAGGGGGGCGGGGCGCGAGGCGGGGG
>VGTA01000563.1 GCA_016874875.1 Deltaproteobacteria bacterium
CCCACCGCCCCGCCCTCGCCGCTCACCTCCACCGCCACCCGCTCGGGCGCGAGGAGCGACAGCTCCTCCACCCGCGACAGCCCCCCCCCGCCGCCGTTGAGGTCCTCCGCCACCGTCAGCCCCGAGGCGCTCCGCACGCGCAGGGCGGTGTTGAGCGGGCGCTCCCCGCAATACGCGCTCGTCTCCACCGAAAAGCGCCCCGCGGGCAGGTCCACCAAGAACGTGTCCTTGTCGCCCACGCGCGAGACCACGCCGTGCGTGAGGGCGTCGCGCAGGAGGCGACTCGCCCCGCCCGGCGCCGCCGCCGCCTCATCAGCGCTCTGGTTGGGCTCGCGCTCCGCGCGCGCCGGCACGCACTGCCCCACGCCCACGTCCTCCGCGCTCGGCAGGCAGCGCTGCGCCTCACAGGCGCAGGCGGCGGCGCCGAGGGCGGGGCGGCAGCTCACGTCCTCCACCGAGAGGGCGTAATGCCCAAACGGCGGAGCGGCGGCGGCGGCCCCCGGCGCCACGCGCACAAAGTAGTCCATCGTGACGGAGGGCGTGAGCCCGCTCACCCGCGCCGAGCGCGGGTAGAGGAGCGCCTCCTCGTCGGTGCGGTCGTCGCTCGAGAGCACGGGCTGCGCCCGCGGCGCGGGCGCGAGCTGGTCCTCAAAGACGGCGAGGGCCGTGTCCACCTCCACCCCGCAGTAGCTCGACGTGGAGAGCGCGTAGGTGCGGCCGGCCTCGAGGCGCACCTTGTACCAGTCCACGTCGAGGGCGCTCGTGAGGGCGCCGAGGGCGCGGGCGCGCGCCGCTCCCCCAAAGGAGAGGCGCGCGGCGCTCGGCGCGCGGTCGTTGGGCTCCTGCTCAAGGGGGGCCGCGGGGACGCAGGCGCGCCCCCCGTCGGCGTCGGCGCGCGGGTCACAGCGCTGCTCCTCGCAGCAGTCGAGGTCGCTCGCGCACGCCGGGTCGACCCCGCGCTCCGCGGAGAGCACATAGGGCAGGCGCGCGCGCCGCTCAAGGGCGAGCGTGGGGCGCACGCGCAGCAGGTAGAGGCCCGCGGCGGGGGCGTAGAGGGAGAGCTGGTCCGCGCGCTCCGCCGTGGCGGGCAGCTCGTAGGGGGCGAGGGCGAGGGCGCCCGAGGGGTCGAGCGCCTCCACCGACGCCGCCACGGGGGCGCCGCAGCGGTCGGTGAGCGCCACGCGGAGGAGGTCGCCCTCCGCGAGCGAGAGGCGGAACCAGTCCTCAGGCGCCTCGAGGGCGAGCGAGGCGAGCACGCGCACGCGGCGGGGGGCGCCCGCGTGGAGGGCGTCGAGGTCATGGGGGCCCTCGCGGGTGACGGCGAGGGCGGTGGGCTCACAGCTCGACACCAGCCCCTCGTCGCTCACCCGCCCCGGGTTGAGGAGCGAGGCGCCGCCCCCCGCGCACGAGACGGACTCCTCGTTGAGGTCGCGGCCCGCGCAGAGGGGCGCGGCGGAGTCAGCGGCGGCGAGGGGGTCACAGCGGTCCTCCACCGTGCACGGGTCCCCGTCATCACAGGCGGCGCCAAAGGGCAAGAGCGCCGCGCCGCACGCGCCGCTCAGGGGGTCGCAGAGCGGCGCGTAGCACGCCGGGAGGCCCTCGGGCGCCTCGCAGCGCGCCGGCTCCCCCGCGCACACCACGAGGGCGCCGCGGCGCGCGCAGCGGTCATCGGCGGTGCAGGGGTCGAGGTCATCGCAGGGGGCGCCGAGCGGCTGCCCCTCACAGAGCCCGCAGAGGTCCGCGGGGGCGGGGAGCACCTCCACGCAGGCGGCGCGCCCCTGCGCGCCCACGCAGCGCGTCGCCCCCGTGCAGAGGTCGCCGTCGGAGCAGGGCGTGCCCGCTGGGAAATCGCGCGTCACGCAGGCGTCGAGCGCGGGGTCGCACGCGCCCTCCCCGCAGGCGTGGTCGAGCGCGGCGCAGTCGCGCGGCGCCGCCACGCACTCACCGGCGCTGCAGGCGCCCGGCTCAAGGCAGGGCGCGCTGGGGGCGCAGGGGGCGCCCTCGGGCGCGGCGCGCGGCGCGCAGGCGCCGGTGGCGCCATCGCACCGCAAGGCGAGGCAGTCGCCTAGCCCCAGCTCCGCCCCGCGCGCCGCCGCCTCCGCCGCGCAGTCGAGGGGCGCCTCGCCCACACACGCGCCATCGGCGTCACACGCGCCCCCCTGCGTGCACAGGTCGCCGTCGCCCTCGCAGGGGGCGCCCGCCGGCTCAAGGCGCACGGGCGCGCAGGCGCGGGAGGCGTCACAGCGGCTCTCGCGCGTGCACGGGTCATTGTCATCACACAGCGCGCCCTCATCGAGGCCCTCACACGCGCACAGGAGCGCGGTGATGAGGCAGCGCCCGCCCACGCACTCGCGATTCTCGGTGCAGGCGTCCTGGTCATCACACGCCACCCCATCGGCGAGGGGGGCGCCCGTACACAGCCCCGTGCGCGGGTCACACGCGCCGTCATTGCACAGGTCCTCACAGCGCACCTCGCGCGCGAGGGCGCACACGCCCTCACGGCACACCTCCTGCGTGCAGGCGTCGTCGTCCGCCTCACACCACAGGCCATCCGCGCGGGGCGCGCGCACGCACGCGCCGGAGCGCGGGTCGCACGAGGCGCTCACGCACGCCGACTCCTGCGCTCGGCAGTCCACGCGCGACGAGGAGCGGCACACCCCCGCCTCGCACGCATCCTCCAGCGTGCAGTAGTCCCCATCATCACAGCCCTCCCCCGCGGGGCGAGGCGCGCGGAGGCACTCGCCGCTGAGGGGGTCACACACGCCGAGGTTGCACGAGTCGCTCAGCGCCCCGCAGCCCTTAGGGGCGCCGCCGCACCGCCCCGCCGCGCACACGTCCCCCTCCGTGCAGGGGTCGCCGTCCTCACAGCGCTCCCCGTCGAGCTTCTCCGCGCCCTGGCACACCGCCCCGGCGCACACGTCGCTCGACGTGCACGGGTTGCCGTCGTCGCAGGCGGCGGCGAAACGCGCGGGCTCCCCCACGCACACCCCCGCCGCGCAGGCGTCGTCGAGGGTGCAGGGGTTGAGGTCGTTGCACGGCGCCCCGTCGGGCGACCCCGCGCAGTCGAGGGCGAAAGAGGGCGGCGCGGCGGCGGGGGCGCCGCCGCAGAGGCAGCCCGCCAGCGCCCCCGCGTAGGGCGCGCACACCCCCGCCGCGCACGCCAGCCCGCAGGCGCACGACGCCGAATCGAGGCAGGACTCCCCCGCCCGCCCCACCCCGCCCGCGCAGGCGTTGGGGCAGTCGCGCGGGCCCACCTCGCAGGGGAGCGCGGCGTCGGGGGCGGGGGGCGGGGGCGGGGCGTCGTCACAGCCGGCGAGCGGGGCGAGGAGGGCGAG
>VGTA01000564.1 GCA_016874875.1 Deltaproteobacteria bacterium
ACAGCGACAGCGACAGCGACAGCGACAGCGACAGCGACAGCGACAGCGACAGCGACAGCGACAGCGACAGCGACAGCGACAGCGACAGCGACAGCGACAGCGACAGCGACGGCGAGGACCTCGACCCGCTCCCCGCGCTCACCTTCCCCGAGCAGCAGCGCGCCACCATCGTCATCAACGCCGACGAGCACGAGACGCGCGTGGCCTACCTGCTCGACGGGGTGCCCTCCGAGCTGTTCTTCACCCGCCGCCAGGACGCCAGCCTCGTGGGCAACATCTACAAGGGGCGCGTGGTGCGCGTCCTGCCGGGCATGCAGGCGGCGTTCGTGGACATCGGGCTCAAGCAGGCGGCGTTCCTCTACATCGACGACATCTCGCCCGTCAGCCTCGAGCCCGGGGGCTACACGTCCGTCGACCACTCCACCTACACGCAGACGACGGACCGGGAGGCGGGGCGCAGCATCCAGCAGCTGATTCAGGAGGGGCAGGAGCTGATGGTGCAGGTGTCAAAGGACCCCATCAGCACCAAGGGCGCCCGCGTCACGAGCCAGATCAGCCTCCCCGGGCGGCACATCGTCTACATCCCCACCGCCGACTCCATCGGCGTGAGTCGCCGCATCACCGACGAGGAGGAGCGCGCGCGCCTCAAGGAGCTCCTCGAGGCGCTGGTGCCCAAGGGGGGCGGATTTGTGGCGCGCACCGCCGCCGAGGGGTGCTCCCTCGACGACCTGCGCGAGGACCTCAACTTCCTGCAGCAGGTCTGGAACGACGTGCTCACGCGCATGGAGTCGCTGGCGGCGCCCTCCACGCTCTACGAGGACCTCGACCTGCCGCTCAAGGCGGCGCGCGACCTCGTCAAGCCCAACCTCGACGAGGTGGTGGTGGACCACCCCGAGACGTTCGCGCGCCTAGAGGCCTTTATGGGGCGCTTTATGCCACAGTTCACCGCCCGCCTCCGCCTGCACGAAGACGCCGAGCCGCTCTTTGAGGCGTACGGGGTGGAGGCGGAGCTCAACCGCGCCCTCAGCCGCAAGGTGTGGCTGCCGAGCGGCGGGTACCTGATCATCGACCAGACCGAGGCGCTCACCTCCATCGACGTCAACTCGGGGCGCTTTGTGGGCAAGTACCACTTTGAGGAGACCATCTACCGCACCAACATAGAGGCGGTGCACGAGGTGGTGCACCAGCTCATGCTCCGCAACCTCGGCGGCATCATCATCATCGACCTCATCGACATGGAGCGCGTGGCGATGCGCGACCGCGTCTACACGGCGTTCCTCGATGCCCTCAAGCGCGACCCCGCCAAGACGCACGCCTCCAAGATCAGCGGCCTCGGGCTGATCGAGATGACGCGCAAGCGGGTGCGCGACTCGCTCATCCGCAGCTTCTGCGACCCCTGCCTCTACTGCCAAGGGACGGGGTTCCTCAAGAGCCCTCAGACGATCACGCACCAGATCTACCGCGAGCTGATCGCGGAGGCGTGGGCGCTCGGCGGGGAGGTCATCACCCTCGAGGTGCACCCGCTGGTGGCGCAGTGCTTTGATGAGGTGAGCGCGCGCCTCCTCAGCGACCTCGAGGAGCGCCTCGCGCGCGCCATCCGCCTCTTCCCCGACGAGTCGCTCCACCTCGAGCGCTACCGCTACCGCTCTAGCTGAGGCGCGGGGGGCGCCGCGGGGGGACTCAGCTGACGCTCAGCTGACGCTCAGCTGAGCTGGCGCTGCGCGAGGAAGTCGATCATGTCGATCTTGGTCACCACGCCGCGCACCTCGCCGCGCTCCCACACCACGAGCACCTTGCCCTGCGCGAACACGCGCTGGAAGGGCCCCACGGGGGCGTCGGGGTCCACGAGCTCGTAGGCGTCGCTGAGGGCGCCGCCCACGGCCATGTCGAGGGCGCCCTGGCCCTCGCGGATGATGAGGTCGAGCAGGCCCGACTCGGTGACCACGCCGGCGAGGTGGCCGCCGTCGAGCACGGGGACCTGGCTGATGCCCTTCTCCTTCATGATGCCCACCACCTCGCGCACCGTGTGCTGCTTGTCGGCGGTGATCACCGCGCGCGGCTTGCCGCGGAGCAGGTCGCGCACGGTGCCGAGCGCCTCGTCCTCGTCGAGGAAGCCGTTCTCGCGCATCCAGTCGTCGTCGAAGACCTTGTTGAGGTAGCGGCTGGCGCTGTCGGGGAGCAGCACCACGATCTGCGCGGGGCGGTCGAGGTCCTCCGCGTACTTGATCGCGGCGCGCACCGCCGCGCCGCCGCTGCCGCCCGTGAGCAGCCCCTCCTGGCGGGCGAGCTGGCGGGCGGTCTCAAAGCACTGCTTGTCGTTGAGCTGGTACACCTCGTCGATGAGCTTGAGGTCGATGGTGCTCGGGAAGAAGTCCTCGCCGATGCCCTCCACCTTGTAGGAGTAGGGCTCGATGATCTTGCCGGTCTTCCAGAAGTCGTAGTAGAGCGAGCCCTCCACGTCGGCGCCCACGAGGGCGACGCTGGGCTTCTGCTCCTTGAGGTAGCGCCCGGTGCCGGTGATGGTGCCGCCGGTGCCGAGGCCCGCCACGAAGGCGTCGAGCTCGCCGTGGGTCTGGCGCCAGATCTCGGGGCCGGTGTACATGTAGTGGGCGCGGGGGTTGGCGGGGTTGTGGTACTGGTTGGCGAGGAAGGCGTTGGGGGTCTCCTGCGCGATCCGCTTGCTCACGGAGTAGTAGCTGCGCGGGTCCTCGGGCTCCACGGCGGTGGGGGTGATGACCACCTTGGCGCCCACGGCGCGCAGCGCCTTGACCTTCTCCATGGACTGCTTGTCGGGCATCACGAAGATGCACTTGTAGCCGCGGACGGCGGCGAGGATGGCGAGGCCCATGCCGGTGTTGCCGCTGGTGGCCTCGACGATGGTCCCGCCCGGCTTGAGCGCCCCGCTCCGCTCCGCCTCCTCGATGATGTTGAGGGCGATGCAGTCCTTCACCGAGCCGCCCGGGTTCATGTAGCCGAGCTTGCAGTAGATGTTGGCCTTGAGGCCCGCGCCAAGGCGGTTGAGCTTGACGATGGGGGTGTTGCCGATGGCCTGCGAGACGTCCGCAGCGGCGCCGTGCATCAGGGGGGTGGTCATGTTGTCCTCTGTGTGCGCCGCCCGTCGCGCTGAGCGGGGCGCGGGGGGCGGGGGGCGGGGGGCTCTAGGGGGAGGGGCTCTCTAGGGGAGGGCCTCAAGGGCAGGGCCTCGAGGGGGGGGCGCGGGAGCGCTTGAAGTATCACCCAATAGGTGGATACTGCATACCACCGCGCGCGCCGAGGCGCAACGCCTCTCGCCCCGCAGCGCCGCGCCCCCGCCCGCGCCCCCCCGCGCCCTC
>VGTA01000565.1 GCA_016874875.1 Deltaproteobacteria bacterium
CCTCACGGGCGCCTCGCTCTCAGAGGAGCAGCGCGCATGAAGCCTAAGCCCAAGAGTCCCGCCAGCCCCGCCGCGCAGCCCGCGCCCCCGCCCGCCGCCGCGCAGCCCGCGCCCCCGCCCGCCGCCCCGCCCCTGCGCGCCCCCGCCCTCGCCGACCAGCTCGCCATGGTGGGCGTTCTCTGGCGCCGGGACCTCATGAAGTTCCTGCGGCGCCCGAGCCGCCTCGTGGGCGCCTTCCTGCAGCCCGTGATCTTTTGGCTGATGATCGGCGGCGGCCTCGCCTCCACCTTCACCCTCAAGGGCGCCGAGGGCCTCACCTACGAGCAGTACTTCTACCCGGGCATCCTGATGATGATGGTGCTCTTCGCGAGCATCTTTGGGACCATCACCGTCATCGAGGACCGCAACGAGGGCTTCTTGCAGGGGGTGCTCGTGGCCCCCGGCTCGCGCGTGGCGCTCGTGCTCGGCAAGGCGCTCGGCGTCAGCAGCGTGGGGCTCCTGCAGGCCGCCGCCTTCCTCGCCTGCGCCCCCCTCGCCGGCTTCTCGCTCCTCGAGCTCGACTGGCTGGGGCTCTGGGCCTCCCTCGCCCTCGGCGCCGTGGCGCTCTCCGCCTTTGGGTTCGCCCTCGCGTGGTGGCTCAACTCCAGCCAGGCCTACCACGCGGTGATGAGCGTCTTGCTCTTGCCGGCGTGGGTGCTCAGCGGCGCCATGTTCCCCCTCAGCGACAAGCACGCCGCGCTGGCCTGGGTGATGCGCCTCAACCCCATGAGCTACATGGTCGACGGCGTGCGCCGCGCCTTCTATGACCCCGCCGCGCTCCCCGCAGGCAGCACGGTGGCGAGCGGCGCGCTCCTCGATTTCGCCGTCATGCTCTCCTCGGCGGCGGGGGCCATCGCGCTGGCCGCCGTGGTGGTGCGCAAGAGCCGCTGAGCGGACCCCCCTAGCGCGCCGCCCCCTCTAGGAGCGCCAGCGCCAGCGCCGACAGCGCCAGCGGCAGCGCCAGCGGCAGCCGCTCGTCGGGGGCGCGGCGGGCGAGGCTGAGGAGGGCGCTGAGCACCACGGCGTAGGCCACCATCCAGAGCGCGCGCTCCGCCCCGAGGGCGGCGCCGAGGGCGGCGGAGAGCTTGAGGTCGTCGCCGCGGTACACGAACAGCGACACGGGGACCGCCAAGAGCGCGGCCCCCACCAGCGCGCCGCCGAGGGGGCCAGCGAGCGCCGCGCCCAGCCCCGCGCCTAGCCCCGCGCTTAGCCCAGCGCCTAGCCCCGCCCCCGCCGCGCCCGCCCAGAGCCCGGCGGCGAGGGTGAGAGCGTGGAGCGCCTGGGGGGGGCGCGCGCCCCGCGCGTCGAGGGCGAGGCGCGCCGCGGTGAGCGCGCAGAGGGTGATCGCGGCGGCGGTGGGCACGGGGCGCTCCTGAGGGCGGGGCCCCCTCGACGGGTGAGGGGCGCGCGCCCCTCAGTAGAGCGCCCCGCGCGCCGGCGCACAACCGCACGCCCCGCGCCCACGAAAAAGGGCGCGCGCGGCGCTCAGAGACGCGCTAGAGTGTCCCCTACTCCTCAGCGCCTCAGCGCCTCAGCCCCTCACCCCGCGAGCAGCGCCCCATGGGAAACCTCAAGTACCTCGTCCCCAACGGCTTCACCGCCCTCTCCATGCTCTTTGGTTTCGCCTCGATTCTGTGCGCCGCGCGCGGGCAGCTCGAGCTCGCCGCCTGGATGATCACCTGGGGCGTCCTGCTCGACAAGCTCGACGGCACCGCCGCGCGCCTCCTCAAGGCGAGCTCGGAGTTTGGCGTGCAGTTCGACTCCTTCGCTGACTTTGTGATCTTTGGCCTCGCCCCGGGCGCGCTCTTCTACTTCCTCGTGGACGCCGACGCGGGCGCCGCGCGGTGGGGGGGCATGCCCACCTACGGCCTCGTGGGCAGCGGCGTCTACGTGGTGCTCACCGCCTGCCGCCTCGCCCGCTTCAACATCAGCGACCCGCCCGGCGGCGACCGCGTCTTCTATGGCCTCCCCACCACCCTCAGCGGCGCCACCCTCAGCACAGGCTACCTCGCGTGGGTCAAGCACTCCGAGGTCAACGGCGGCCCCCTCCCCGCGCTCCCCTCCCTCAGCGGGACCGCCCTCACCGTGGCCCTCGCGTGGGTGCTGCTCCACGGCGCCCTCATGGTCAGCCCGCTCATCCTCCCCAAGCTCCGCATGCGCAAGAGCAAGGCCCTCAACGCCTTCCAGGTGATCAACGTGAGCGCCGCCTACGTGCTCGCCCCGCTGATGCTCTTGCCGGAGCTCCTCTTTGGGCAGTGCCTGCTCTACATCTTCGCCGGCTTCGCCGTGGGCGCCCTCAAGGGGATCGGCGAGGAGCCGCAGGCCAGCGCCGGCTAGGGGCGCGCGGCGGCTAGGGGCGCGCGGCGAACAGGGAGTGGCCGGCGCTGAAGATGTCGGTGGGCGACAGCGCCGTGCGCTCCGTGATGCGCACCCACAGCCCCCCCTCGCTCTCGAGGTCAAGCGCCTCCACGCGCTCGCCCTCCACGCGCAGCGCGAGGTGACGGACGCTCACGGCGGGGTCGTTGAGCGCCAGATCGGCGAGGGCGCGCCCCACGCGGGTCACCCCGGGCGGCAGGTTGAAGACCCCCTCGAGCGCCGCGCGCTCGTTGATGATCAGCACGCACAGGCCCTCCGCCACCCCCCCGAGGTCGCGCGTGGCCGCCCCCGACAGCAGGCCGGCCCGCCGCGCGAGGCGGAGGCGCGTACGCCCCACCCTGCACTCCTGCCCCACCCGGAGCGCCGCGCGCCGCGCCCTGAGCCACAGCTCGGCGCTGGGCGTGGGCTCCACCCACAGCGCCCCTTGCTCGGCGGTGAGGCGGAAGTGCTCGGGGCTGAGGTCGGCGAACAGCTCCTGCGAGAGGCGGCTGCCCACCATAAGCGCGCCGCGCACGGGGAGCGCGCGCAGACTCCCCGAGAGGACGAGCAGGCGCGGGGGAGCGACGGGGCGCGGCGGCGCGGGGGTGGGGCGCGGCGGCGCGGGGGTGGGGCGCGGCGGCGCGGGGGTGGGGCGCGGCGGCGCGGGGGGGGTGGCGCGCGGCGGGAACGGCGGCGGGGCGGGGGCGCGCGGGGGCGGCGTCAGCTCATCGACGCCCTCGACGTCGTCGTAGAGCTCTTCGGAGTCGATGTCGACGGTGTGCTCCGGGAGGTCGTCCACGCTCAGATCGGCGCTCACGTCCACGCTCTTGATCTCGGCGAGCACCTCGGTGAAATCGCTCGAGTGGGACGAGAAAGAGTCCTCTGCCGCTGAGGGCAGCTCCTCGGCGCCCGCGTCGCCGGGCATCGTCTCTTGGT
>VGTA01000566.1 GCA_016874875.1 Deltaproteobacteria bacterium
AAGTCGTGCGGCTAAAACATAAAAAAGTGCTCCATTCGGTTGCACAAAACGAGTAAAAGCCCACAATGAATCACCTTTTTCAATCTGATGCAAAACAGGAGACTTTTGATTGAGGTGAAATCCAACTCCCATATCCAAATCGCGCAAATAGTTTTCTAAACGCCAATGATAAAGCAGATGAGCCACATTACACCTCCACTTCAAAACACCGGCAAATCCACCCGCCCCCGCAGCAGCTCCCCCCACCGCAAGAGCACATAACACTGCGGCAACCCGCGCTCCACCAGCGGCCGAGACGCACAGAACGCCAGCGCCGACGAGCGCGCCGAGGGGGAGAGGGGGCGCTGCGACAAGAGGGACGCGAGCGCCGCGCGCTCTTCACCGGGCTTGGCCTCAAGGCAGGCGCGCAGGCACTCCACCACGAGCGCGCGGTCCTCGCCGGCGAGGCGGCGGGGGGCGGTGAGGAGGCGCAGGGCGCCGGCGCCGAACTCCTCGAGGGTGAAGCCGAGCGCGGCGAGCGCGGCGGCGCGGGGGGCGAGGGCGGCGGACTCGCGGGCGGAGGGGGTGAGGGTGAGCGCGCCCTCCACGCGCTCCGCCTCCGGCGCGCCGCACACGGCGTGGGCGTAGGCGCTCGGCAGGTGCGTGAGCAGCAGCCCGTCCGCCGCCTCCTGCGCCCACCACTCCCCGGCGCGCCCGAGCCCCTTGAGCGCCTCTAGGGCGCCGGGCTGGGTGAGGGCGCTGAGGGGAGGCAGCGGGCGGGCGCTGAGGGGGGGCGCCCCGCGCGCGCCCGCCTCTCGCTGCGGGCTCTGCGCTCCGAGCGCCGCCGCGCCCTGTGGGTCTTGTGAGCCCTGTGAGCCCTGTGAGCCCTGTGAGCCCTGTGAGCCCTGTGAGCCCTGCGCGCCCGCCTCTCGCTGCGGGCTCTGCGCTCCGAGCGCCGCCGCGCCCTGTGGGTCTTGTGAGCCCTGTGAGCCCTGTGAGCCCTGTGAGCCCTGTGAGCCCTGTGAGCCCTGCGCGCCCTGCGCGCCCGCGCCGCCCCACCCGCGCAGGTCGGACTGCGTGACGCGGATCACGCTGTGCCGCCCGCTGTCGTCGAGCGACAGCGCCTCGGTGACGCGGGGGGGGGCGGGCGCGGGGGGGGCGGGCGCGGGGGGGGCGGGCGCGGGGGCGCTGAGGGGCGGGAGCGGGCGCTGGAACGCGCGCCACCCCGCGAGGTCCTCCTCTTCCCCCTCGCCTCGACGCCGCGCGAGGAGGTCGGCGGAGGTGGGGGCGCGCGGCGTGGGCGGGGGGGCGGGGGGGGCGCCTGAGGTCTGCGCGCGGTGACGCGTTGTGCGGCGCTCCGCGCCCTCCGCGCCCTCCGCGTCGCCCTCCGCGTCGCCCTCCGCGTCGCCCTCCGCGGCGCCCTCCGCGTCGCCCTCCGCGGCGCCCTCCGCGGCGCCCTCCGCGTCGCCCTCCGCGTCGCCCTCCGCCGACCACGACAGCCCCCCCGGCACGATCGCCCAGTCCCGCGCGCCCTCCAGGTCCTCGGGAATCAGCTGCGCCGTGGCGCGCAGGGCGCGCGTGAGCAGGTCCAGGATCGCCTCCTCGTCGCTGAAGCGCACCTCGGTCTTGGCGGGGTGCACGTTGACGTCCACCAGGGCGGGGTGAATCGACATCTTGAGCAGGTAGAACGGGTAGCGCCCCTTGGGCAGCTTGTGCCCAAAGGCGCGCTGAATCGCGCTCAAGAACAGCTTGTCTTTGACGAAACGCCCGTTGATGAAGACGTAGGCGTGGCGGTGGGCGCTGTAGGTGTGCGAGGGGCGCGAGATCAGCCCCTCCACCGTGATCTGGTCGGAGAACGACACCGCGTGCAGGTGACTCGCCACGTGCTCCCCAAAGAGCGCGCGCACCCGCTCGAGCGCGCTGGCGTGGGGCGGGAGGTTGAACACCTCCTGCTCGTCTCGCACGAAGCGGAACGCCACCTGCGGGTAGCACAGCGACAGCCGCTGCACCGCCTCCTGAATCACCCCCGCCTCGGTGGCGGGCGTCTTGAGGAACTTGCGGCGGGCGGGGACGTTGAAGAACAGGTCCTCCACGCGCACCTCGGTGCCCACGCGCCCCGCCGCCTCGCGCGTCTTGAGCTGCGCCCCCCCCACCAGCTCGAGCTGCGTGGCCATCACCGCCTCGTCCGTGCGGGTCTTGAGCGTAAAGCGACTCACGGACGCGATGGAGGGGAGCGCCTCGCCGCGAAAGCCGAGCGTGCTGAGGCGGTTGAGGTCGTCCACCACGGCGATCTTGCTCGTGGCGTGGCGCTCGAGGGCGAGCAGCGCGTCGGCCTGCGTCATGCCGTGGCCGTTGTCCACCACCCGCAGCAGCTCGCGCCCGCCCCCCTTGATCTCCACCAGCAGCTCCGTCGCCCCCGCGTCGAGCGCGTTCTCCATGAGCTCCTTGGCGGCGCTCGCTGGCCGCTCCACCACCTCGCCGGCGGCGATCTGGTTGGCGAGAATCGGGTCGAGGATCTGCACCTTGCGGCGGGCCGGGCGCGCGGCGGGCGGGGGGGCGGCGGGGGTCATGGGCGGCTCCTGCTCAGAGGGGGCGGGGCGGGCGGGTCAGCGCGGCGTGGGCGGCGGCGCGGGCAGCGGCGTGAGGTCGCCCTCGAGCGTCACGGGCGCCTCGGGGCTCAGGGTCACGAGGTGGTAGCGCGTGGCGTGCCCTCGGCGGCGCAGCTCCACCCGCCGCGCCCCGGCGGGGAGGAGCAGCGCGCGCAGGGGGTAGTCGGCGACCCGCCCCTTAAAGCGCCCGTCCACGTACACCCACACCCGCTCGTCGCAGCTCGGCAGGCGCAGGAAGGCGCGACTCGGCGGGGGCGTGGGCAGCGCGTCGGTGCGCTGAATCACCCCCCCGCCGCCCTGCGCGCCGCCGCAGGCGCTCAGGGTGAGCGCGAGCGCCGCCCAGCGCGCCGCCCAGCGCGCCGCCCAGCGCGCCGCCCAGCGCGCCGCCCAGCGCGCCGCCCAGCGCGCCGCCCAGCGCGCCGCCCAGCGCGCCGCCCAGCCCTGCTCGCCCCCCCCCCGCCGCGCGCCGCTCACCGCGCTCCCCCCTCGCCCTCCGCCGGGGCCGGCGCCCACACCCACACCTCGCGCCCGGCGAGCGGCGCGCTCACCTTGAGGCGCGCCGCCGCCCCCTCGCCCTCCACGGCGGCGGGCAGGGGCGTGGCGCCGAGCTGCGCGCGCAGCGCCT
Organism: Deltaproteobacteria bacterium; assembly: GCA_016874875.1. Classification (GTDB taxonomy): domain Bacteria; phylum Myxococcota_A; class Bradymonadia; order UBA7976; family VGTA01; genus VGTA01. The sequence goes on from VGTA01000566.1 coordinate 3,214, forward strand.
CGCGCGCCTCGCGGTGCGCCGGCAGGGCGCGCAGGCGCCGCACTAGGGCGGGGGCGGCGGGGGCGGCGGGGGCGGCGGGGGCGGTGGGGGCGGCGGGGGCGGCGGGGGGCG
>VGTA01000567.1 GCA_016874875.1 Deltaproteobacteria bacterium
GGGGGCTGCGGGAGGGGGAGTCGTTGAGTCAGCTGGTGGGGTTTGTGGCGTATCTCCACATGTGTGATCCGGTGGAGGGGCGGCGGTTGATGGAGGTGCTGCGGGGGGCGGAGGGGGTGGCCTGAGGCGCCGAGCTAGTGGCCCTAGGGGGTCACTCTGCGCGGCGCGTTCACTCGGCGGTTTCGCTAGCCAACCCCTCCCTCGGCGCGCACCCCGCCCCCGGCGCCGGGGCCTCTAGGTCGATCAGGTCCTCAGCGCACAGCTCAGACCAGCGGCGGCGGCCGGTGGCGGCGAGCAGCTCTTGGTGCTCCTTGAGGAGCGCCCGGGCGTAGCTCTCCACCCTCCGCGCCTTGAGCTCCACGTCCAGCCCCCGCTGCAGGTGGGGGCTGTGGGTGGTGATGCCCACGGGGCAGCTGTTCTTGTTGCACTGGAGCGCCTGGATGCAGCCGATGGCGAACATGAAGCCGCGCGCGGAGCACACGGCGTCGGCGCCGAGGGCGAGGGCCTGCAGCTGGCGGCCGGGGCTGATGAGCTTGCCAGAGGCGAGCAGCTTGAAGCGGTCCCGCACGCCCTCGTCGGTGAAGGTGAGGTGGGCGAGGGGCAGCGCGCGCCTCAGCGGCATCCCCACCTCGTCCATGAAGCTCTTGGGCGCGGCGCCGGTGCCGCCCTCGGCGCCGTCGATGGTGATGAAGTCGGGGTAGGCGCCCTGGCGCTTCATCTCGCGGGCGAGCGCGCGCAGGTCGTCGAGCCGCCCCACGCACAGCTTGACCCCCACCGGCAGCCCGCTCACCTCTTGGAGGTGGCGGATGAAGGCGATGGTGTCGGCGGGGGTGCGGCACTCGGGGTGGCTCGGGGGGGAGTGGACGTCGCGCCCCGGGGTCACGCCGCGCAGCTCCACGATCTCGGGGGTGATCTTCTCCTTGGGCAGGATCCCCCCCTTGCCGGGCTTGGCGCCCTGCGACAGCTTGAGCTCGAGCATCTTGATCTGCGGGTGGGCGCAGAGGGCGCGCAGCTTGTCGTCGTTGAGCGTGCCGTCGTCGTTGCGGACGCCGAACTTGGCGGTGCCGAGCTGGAAGATCAGGTCGGCGCCCTCGGCGAGGTGGTACTTGGGGTAGCCGCCCTCGCCCGTGTTCATGGGGATCCCCGCGTAGCGCGCCCCCCGCGACAGCGCCCGCACCGCCCGCTCGCCGAGCGCGCCGAAGCTCATGCCGCTGATGAGGATGGGGCTCGTGAGGGTGTAGGCGCGCGCGAGCCCCCGCTCCTCGCCGAAGGTGAGGCGGAAGGGCTCGAGCTCGTCCTTGCGGAGCGGGAACATCGAGTGGGCGAGCTTGAGCGGCTCGGTGTAGTCGAGCTGCGTGCCAAAGGAGGAGGCGGAGTCCACCCCGAGCGCCTTCTGGTACACCTCGGCGCGCTCGGTGCGGCTGAAGGGGCGCTCCTCGGTGTCGCTGGCGAACAGGTACTGCCGGAGCTCGGGGCCCACGCTCTCGATCAGGTAGCGCCCCTGCGCGAGCACGCCGAAGTTGGCGAGCAGCGTGTGGCGCTTTTGCCCGTAGCGGTAGTAGATGTTGAGGGCGGCGAGCGGCGCGAGCGTGGCGGTGAGGAGGTGGAAGGAGGGGGAGACGGCGTAGCTGAGCGCCCCGCTGAGCAGGGCGCCGGCGGGGAGGGCGAGGTTGATCGCGTGGGCGAGGGACTCGAGGTTGACGGTGAGCTTGGGCATCGCTCCTCGCGGGCGTGGGAGGGTGAGGGGGGGCGGGCGGCTTGTGTTTATATTGTGTGGGCTTAGGCGCGGTCAACCCGCAGGTTTCGCGCGCGGGGCGGTGGGGGGGCGGTGGCTCATTTTCGTCGCGCGCGCTCGTGCGGTATCTCTCGTGTGGAGTCTCTCGCGCGGCGCCCTCTCTCCCCTCCTCTCCTTCACGGAGCCCGACCCATGCACCCAAGCCCCCTCACGCCCCCCCTCCCGCTCGCCCTCCCCCTCCTGCTCGCGCTCCTCTGCGCCCTCAGCGCCTGCCCCGGGCCGCGGGCGCCGGAGGGGGCGCCGGGGGCGGGCGGGGAGGGCGCGGAGGTCCCCTGCGCCCGCGTGGGCGACCGCTGCCGCCTCAAGGGGAGCGCCCTCGGCGTGTGCAGCCCCGGGGCGGGGGAGGGGCTGCAATGCACGCCGCAGCACTGAGTCCCGCGCCGCGCCCCGCGCTGCGCCCCCGCGCGCTCTCCTGCGCGCTCTCCTGCGCGCCCTCCTGCGCGCTCTCCTGCGCGCTCTCCTGCGCGCTCTCCTGCGCCAGCCCGCCCCCCGCCGCGCCGCATCACGCGGAGGGCGGGGGCTTTCAGAACCTCCACGCCCCCCCCGCCCACAAGTCGTTCTTTAAGTTCCTGTGGATGCGCCTGCGCACCGAGTGGGCGGACCACGCGGCGCAGGGGGGGGAGGTGCCGCGGGTGACCCCCGACCTGCGCCGCCTCGCCGCGCCCCCCGGGGCGCAGGTGACGTGGCTGGGGCACTCGTGCTTCTTGGTGCAGCGCGGGGGCGTCAACCTGCTCACCGACCCCGTCTTCTCCGAGCGCGCCTCCCCCGTGAGCTTCGCCGGCCCCCGCCGCTACACCCCCAACCCCGCCTCGGCGGAGGAGCTGCCCCCGCTCCACGCGGTGGTCATCTCCCACAACCACTACGACCACCTCGACACCCACACCATCGCCGCCCTCGCCGCCCGCTCCCCCGAGGCGCTCTGGCTCGTCCCCCTCGCCAACCGCGCGCTCCTCGAGGGCGCCGGGGTGGACCCCGCGCGCGTGGTGGAGCTCGACTGGTGGCAGGCGCGCGCCCTCAAGGTGGGCGACACGGAGGTGCGCCTCACCCCCACCCCCGCGCAGCACTGGTCGGCGCGCGGGCTCTTTGACCGCAACGAGGCGCTCTGGGCCTCGTGGGCGGCGGAGTGGGTGGACCCCGCCTCCTCCTCCCCCGAGGGGCGCCCGTGGCGGGTGTTCTTTGGGGGCGACACGGGCTACAACGAGCTCATCTTTAAGGAGATCGGGACCCGCCTCGGCCCCTTTGACCTCGGGCTGATCCCCATCGGCGCCTACGCCCCGCGCGAGTTTATGCGCACCATGCACGTGGACCCCGCCGAGGGGGTGCGGATCCACCACGACGTGGGCGCCCGCCTCTCGGTGGGCGCCCACTGGGGCGCCTTCCCGCTGACGGCGGAGCCGGTGATGGAGCCCCCCGCGCGGCTGCGCGAGGCGCTGCGGGCGGCGGGGGTGCCGGCGCTCGATTTCGTGACTCTCGCCCTCGGCGAGACGAGGGGGCTGTGATGCGCGCCCTCACCGCCGCCTGCGCTCCG
>VGTA01000568.1 GCA_016874875.1 Deltaproteobacteria bacterium
TGGCTGAGGGGCGCGCCGGCGGGTTCCTCGCCGCGCTGCTGCGCCGCCCCGTGGGCGTGGGCGTGAGCCTCGTGGCGGTGGCGCTGCTCGGGGTCATCGCCGCCCTGCGCCTCCCGCAGCAGCTCATCCCGAGCGGCTTTGACCCCCTCTTCTTGTGGGTCCACGTGCCCACGCTCGCCGCCAACTCCGGCGAGAACGAGCGCCTGGTGGCGGAGCCGGTGGAGGACGCCCTCGCCACCCTGCCGAGCGTCTCCAAGCTGAGCACCTTTGTGCGCAGCGACAGCGTGGGATTCGCCCTCGAGCTGCACCCCTCCGCCGACCCGCAGCTGAGCTACCAGCGCGTGCGCGAGCGCCTCAAGGTGGTCACCCCGCGCCTGCCCGAGGGGTCGCGCTTCGCCTTTATCTGGCGCCACGACCCCAGCGACGAGCCGGTCCTGGTGGTGGGGGTGGAGCTGCCCTCGGGCGCCGAGGACCCCGCGCGCGTCCTGAGCGACCGCCTCATGAGCGCCCTCGAGCGCGTGGACGGAGTGAGCAAGGGGTCGCTCTCGGGGGTGTCGCCCAAGGCGGTGCGGGTGGAGCTGCGCCCGCGCGACCTCACGCGGCTCGGCGTGCGCGCCGCGGCGGTGGCCGAGGCGCTCCGCCGCGACAACTTCACCCTCAGCGCCGGCGCCCTAGAGGCGGAGGGGCAGCGCGCCTGGGTGCGCGTCTCGTCGCGCTTTGAGTCGCTCGAGGCGCTGCGCGCCCGCCCCGTGGCGCCCCACGCGCGCCTCAGCGACGTGGCCACGGTGCGCGTGGGGGCCGACCCGCGCGAGGCGATCTACCGCATCAACGGGCGCCCGGCGGCGGCGGCGGTGCTCTACAAGGCGTCCGACGCCAACACGGTGGAGGTCTGCGAGGCGCTCAACGCGGCGCTCGCCCGCGCCCTGCGCGACGACCCCGCCCTCGCCGGCTACTCGGCGCGCGTGCTCTTTGACCAGGGCGCGTTCATCCGCACCTCGCTAGAGCAGATCGTGTCGTCGGCGCTCTATGGGGGGTTGATCGCGGTGGCGTGCCTGATGTGGTTCTTGCGGTCGCTGGCGCTGACGCTGCTCATCTCGTCGGCGATTCCGCTCTCGCTGCTCGCCACGCTCGGGGTGATCTTCTTGCGCGGGGGCACGCTCAACGTCCTCTCGATGATGGGCATCATCCTGTCGGTGGGGATGGTGATCGACAACGCCATCGTGGTGATGGACCAAGTGTGGAGGGCGCGGCGGCGGGGGCTCAGCCGGGCGGCGGCGGCGGCGGAGGGGGCGCGGGGGGTGTGGCTGGCGATCACGCTCGCCACGCTCACGACGCTGGTGGTGTTTGTGCCGCTCATGATGTCGCGCGGGCAGCCCATGCTCACGTTCTTTATCAGCGAGGTGGGCGCCCCCGTGTGCTACGCGCTGCTGGCGAGTCTGGTGATCGCGCTGGTGCACCTGCCGGTGGCGAGCGTGGCGCTGAGGGGCGGCGAGGCGAGGGAGGGCGAGGAGGGCTGGCTCAGCGCCCGCTACGCCGCGGCCCTCGGCTGGGTCCTGCGCCACCGCCTCGCCAGCTCCGCGCTCGCGCTGCTCTACCTCGCCAGCGTCGCCGTGCCGCTCAAGGGCGTGGCGCGCGCCGACCAGGGCGGCGGGGGCTTTGGGGGGGCCACGGTGCACATCGTGGGTCCCCTCAACGGCCCGCAGCGGCGCCTGCTCGAGGTCACCGAGGAGGTGGAGCGGCTGCTGCTCGCCCGCGCCGACGAGCTCGACATCGAGGCGCTCATCTCGGAGCCGGGCTGGTCGAGCGAGCACATGCGCGTGCAGCTCTCCCCCAAGCCGCCCGGGGCGCGGCGCCTGAGTCGCGACGAGCTCAACGCGCGGCTCAAGGCGCTGCTCCCCGAGCGCCCTGGCTTTAAGCTGCGGCTCTTTCGTGGGCAGGGGAGCGGCGACGAGGGCGGCGTCCCCGTCACGCTCTTTGGACCCGACCTCGAGGGCACCACCGCCCACGCCGAGCGCCTCGCCGAGCGCCTGCGGGCGCTGCCGGGGGCGGCGTCGGTGGAGCTCGAGCTGCCCGAGGGCTCCCCGGAGCTCTCCGTGTCGCTGCACCCCACCTGGGCGCGCGCCCTCGGGCTCTCGCCGGGGTGGGTGGCGGCGTCGGTGGCGGCGGAGCTGCAGGAGCGCGAGGTGGGGCGCTTTTATGGGGAGGAGCGCTGGCTGAGCGTGCTGGTGACGTCATCGCAGGAGGGGCTCACCCCCGAGACGGTGGCGCGCGCGGTGCCCTCGCCCACCCCCGGCGCCTCCCCCTACGCCGTCACGCCCCTCGACGGGGTGTCGGAGCGCGCGCTGCGCCCGGGGCTCGGCAAGATTCGCCGCGCGGCCCGCAAGGTCAACGTGACGATCACGGCGCAGGCGGCCACCGAGGAGGGGGAGGCGGCGCTGATGGGGGAGGTGGAGCGTCTTTTGGACGCGCAGGCGCTCCCGGTGGGCTACGGGGTGAGCAAGGGCGAGCGCTTTGAGGAGCGCGCGGCCAACGAGCGGGGGGGGGCGCTCGGGGCGCTAGTGGGGCTGGCGCTGGTGCTCTGCGTGATGGGGGTGCTGTTTGAGAGCTTTATGACGCCGCTGGCCATCCTCGCGGCGGTGCCCTTGGCGTTCGTGGGGGCGGCGTGGGGGCTTTGGCTCACGCGCACGCCCCTCGAGATCATGGCGATCATCGGGGGGGTGATTCTGGTGGGGGTGGTGGTCAACAACGGCATCGTCCTGATCGATCAGGTGCAGGGGGCGCGGCGGGCGGGGCGCGGGCGCGACGAGGCGCTCCTGGCGGCGGCGCGCGAGCGCCTGCGCCCGATTCTGATGACCACGCTCACCACGGTGGGGGGGCTGATTCCGATGGCGGTGGGCGAGGGGGCGGCGGTGGGGATCGACTATCGCCCGCTCGGGGTGGTGGTGATCTCGGGGATGGTGTCGAGCACGCTGCTCACGTTGGTGGCGGTGCCGCTGCTCTACACGCTGCTCGACGACCTCGCGCGCCTGCCCGCCCGCCTCCGGGGCGCCGCGGCGCAGCTGAGGGGCGCGGCGCGCCGGCGCGCCCCGAGGGCTTGATTCTCGGCGCGCGCGTCCGCACTATGTGGGCGCCCACGGTCCGCCCTAGGAGCGCCTCTTGGAAGCCACCGCCTCAAGCATCCCACCTCTCAACTGCCCTCGCTGCAACGCGCAGGGGCCTGGACCGCGCTGCCTCAAGGACCGCGCCTACATGGTCACCGCCGAGGCGCTGCGCGAGGCGCAGGGCGACGCCACGCTCGGCGCCGAGATCGGGGGGCG
>VGTA01000569.1 GCA_016874875.1 Deltaproteobacteria bacterium
CGCCGTCGCCCTGAGCACGCCCGACCTCGATGAGTGGGCGGCGCGGGCGGCGCTCGTGGTGCACGACGAGCTGACGCGGGCGCTGGTGACGGAGCTCGATCACGTGGAGCTGCCCCCGCCCGCGCCAGAGCCCGCGCCCGCGCCCGCGCCCGCGCCAGAGCCCGCGCCCGCGCCCGCGCCCGCGCCCGCGCCAGCCCCCAAGCCAATCCCCAAGCCAACCCCCAAGCCAATCCCCAAGCCAACCCCCAAGCCACCCCCCACCCCACCCCCCCCCGCCGCGCGCGGCGGGCGCGCCCTCACCCAGCTCGGCGAGGGCGCCCCCGACGCCCCCGCGCTCGTCACGGGCGACGCCAGCGGCTTCCCGGGGGGCGTGTCGCGCGAGGGGGGCGGCGAGCGGCGCGGGGAGGGCGAGGCGCTCCCCGCGGCGCCCCCCCCCCCCCCCCCGCCCCCGCCCCCCAAGCCCACCACCCCCGCCCGCCTCGCCGGCTGGAGCTGCGAGTGGCCGGAGAGCGCCGAGGAGGCCGACATCTTTGAGGCGCGCGTCACCCTGAGCGCCGCGGTGGAGGCGAGCGGCGAGGTGAGCGCGGTAGAGGTCCTCGACGACCCCGGCCACGGCCTCGGCCCCGCCGCCGCCCGCTGCGCCCGCGCCGCCCGCTTCACCCCCGCCCGCGACGCAGGGGGCGCCCCGGTGGGGGCGCGCTTGCGGTTTCGGGTGCGGTTTACGCGGTGAGGGGGGCTGAGGTGAGGGCGCTGACGAAAAGGCTGCTACCTGTTTTGACGAAAAGGCTGCTACCTGTGTTTCTCAAGCGATCTCGTATGCTTGCGCTCACATTAGCCCTGCTCACCCCCCCCTCCTGCCAGCGCGGCGCCCCCGCCACCCAGGAGGAGTGCGCGCGGCTCTTTGGGCGGCTCGTGGACCTAGAGCTCCAAGAGATGGGCTACCGCGACCCCACCCTCGCCGCCCGCTGGCGCGCCCGCCTCGCCGCTCGCCACGCGCCCCTCGTGGAGAGCTGCGTGGGCCGCCGCCTCCCCCCGGGGGCGCTCGCCTGCGCGGCGCGGGCGAGGACGGCGGAGGAGGTGAGCCACGGGTGCTTGGATGTGGGGTGGTAGCGTCTCTTATGTTTTATTTTGCGATGTTGATGGATGTGATTAGGAGTATGAGTGACGCGTCTTTGCTCAGCAGCAGAGCTTGAGAGTCAGCATCAACGAGCGCAAGGCTGCCCCCTCAACCGACCTGCTTGACAACCCGCCCCCGCGCAGGTTAGTTCCCAAGCCAAACTCATTCACTCAGCGCGCCCTAGCAGCAACGCGCGGCACGCCTAGGTGAGGCGCGCGCTGTGCGCGCCACAGCTCACACCTCGGAGGACCGATGCTTAAGCGTCTTTTCGATAAAGGAAAGCAGCTCGTCACCCAGCACGGCCCCGAAGTGGGCGCGGTGGCAAAGATCGCGGCGCACGCGCTCATCCCCTGCTCGCCGCTGATCGTGAGCGCGGTCGAGGCGCTCTGTGACTACAACGCGGAGAAGGGGCAGGAGGTGGACCACAACGCGCTCGTGGCGCGGCTCGAGGCGCTCGGCGGCGACGCCGCGCACCTCGAGCGCCTGCTCTCGCACCTCACGGGGGAGCTCGTGGGGGTGGTGGGGCAGATGAGCCAGCTGGCGAGCTTCGGCACGCCCCCCGCCGCCCTTGAGGCGATGGTGAACACGGCGCTTGAGAGCAACTTCAGCGCCCTCCGCGATGAGCTCCGAGGGCTGCTGCCGACGCTCGAGACGCTTCAGCGCCAGCAAGAGGAGACCCTGCGCGCTCAGCACCTCCAGGGCGATATGCTCTCCGATGTGAGGGAGATGCTCAACGCGCAGATCGTTTTTAACGAGCCGCTGGCCTCCCAGGGGGTGACGGGGCGCGATGTGGGCGTGTTCTTGGGGGCGCGCGGGCGGCTTGAGGCGGCGTTGGTGAGCGGGGCGCTCGACGACGCCGAGCGGGCGCTGGGGGAGATGAGGAGGCTGTCGCCGCACGGGAACATGGTGAAGGTGGCAGAGATGGCGCTGAGGGCGTCGCGGCGTGATTTTGAGGGGGCGGCGCGGGCGGCGGGCGCGCTCACTAGGGCGGCGGCGAGCGACCCGCGCCTCACGGGCGCTCGGGTCGCCCTCACGCGCCTGACTCGCGCTACGCAGGCGCCGCGCCCCGAGCCGATCACGCTCGCGCAGCATGAGGCGGGCGCGACCATCGGCGATAAGGAGTGGGCGCTCATCGCGCAGATCGGGCGCGGGGGGATGGGTGCCGTCTGGAGAGCCAAGAACGCGCGCGGGCGGGAGGGGGCGCTGAAGCTGATGAGCCCGCAGCTGAGCGGCGATGAGGCGTTCGTGCGCCGCTTTAGGGCTGAGATTGACGCGCTTGACAAGGTGAGCCACCCAGCGGTGGTGGAGATCTTAGACTGGGGGCGCGACAGGAGCGGAGCGTGGTATTTTGTCATGCAGCTCATCGAGGGGGCGAGCCTGCGCGCACGGCTGCGGCGGGGGCTGCTTGAGGAGGAGGAGGCGCGGGGGCTGCTCAAGGCGCTCGCCGGCGGGCTCGCCGCCTGCCACGCGGAGGGGGTGGTCCACCGCGACCTCAAGCCTGAGAACATCATGCTGAGGGTGGACGGCTCGCCGGTCTTGATCGACTTTGGGATCGCCCATCAAGGGGAGCACAGCACGGGTCAGACCTCAATGGCGACGGGCGGCTACGCGCCCCCCGAGCAGCTGGCGGGGCGCGCGGTGGACAGCACCGCCGACCTGTTCGCCCTCGGCATGACCCTCGCCGAGTGCCTAGGGCCCAAGGCGGCGGAGGGGGCGTGGCGCGAGCTGATCGGGCAGCTGACGCACTTCCTCCCAAGCGCGCGCGGATCAGCGCGGGCGCTGCTTGAGCGCTTTAGCGAGCCCTCGAGGGTCTACCACGCCTCGGAGCCCGGCGCCGCGCCTGAGGGGCCCATCAGCCTCGCGGAGGTGGTGTCGCGTGTCACGCGGGGCGCAGAGCGGCTGCATCTGTGGTGGCCCAACGCCGCGGGCTGGACGCTGTGGCGTGAGGTGTCGGAGGTGGCGCAGGCGGTGGAGCGCGCCCGCCCCGCGCCCACGCCGCCCCCGCTCGTGGTGCCCCCGCCGCCCCCGCTCGTGGTGCCCCCGCCGCTTCCTGCGCCTGTTGAGCCTGTTGAGCCTGTTGAGCTTGTTGAGCCTGTTGAGCCTGTTGAGCCTGTTGAGCTTGTTGAGCCTGTTGAGCTTGTTGAGCCTGTTGAGCCTGTTGAGCTTGTTGAGCCTGTTGAGCTTGTTGAGCTTGTTGAGC
>VGTA01000570.1 GCA_016874875.1 Deltaproteobacteria bacterium
GGGAGCCCCTCGCCGGGCGCGCCCTCTATTACAGCAAGGTGGCGTTTGAGCGCGCGGTGGCCACCCTCGACGGCGTGAGCTACGAGCCGCTCTGGTACAGCGCCCTCCGCTAGAGCCCCCTCGCGCGCCGCCGCCCCCTCCCCCTCGCGCGCCCCTCCTCTCCCCCCAAGCCCACTCCACGAGTCTCCGAGATGCACACGCTCCCCACCTCGCCGCAGGGCGCCCCCGCCCGACCCGCCCGCCCCGCCCACCCCGCGCCCCTCGCGCCCCTCGCGCTCCTCACGCTCCTCGCGCTCCTCGCCGCCGCCTGCGCCGACACGGGCGCGGCGGACGAGGAGGCGGAGCTCTTTAAGCGCGACGTCACCGCCCCCGGCGCCACCCCCAACGCCGCGGAGGGGGGCGCGCTGTTCAGCTTCTCCACGCCGCTCGGAGAGCGCATCCTCGAGCGCTCTCGCGCCTGGGAGCGCGAGCAGGTGCTACAGAAGGCGGAGTTCGCGCAGCCGCGGATGTGCGCCCACAACGTCTCTGAGGTCCTTGAGCGGTCGGGCCTGTACTCCTACAGCGACTACCTCGTCCCCCACATGATCAGCGCCGTCAAGGCGCGGGGCGGGCTCGTCTTTGAGCTCGACACCCGCGACAAGCAGGGAGCGCTCGCGTCGCTCAACGCGCGCTTCGGCGGGCGCCTGCCCGTGGGGGCGCTGGTGAACGGCTGCCTCAACCGCGACTGCAGCGGCGACGGCGGCGACGGGCACATCGCCATCCTCGGGCACACGGACGCCGACGGGGTGGTGTGGCTCTACCACAACAACTGGTATCGCCCCGACAACGAGCGCGGCGAGTGGCGTGAGCACATGGTGTCGCGCGAGTACTACTACGACCTCGGCCTCCGCCGTCAGTGGATGGCGACGCCGTGGATCAAGGTGCAGCGCGACGAGGCCACGGGGGCGCTGGTGGACGTGGTGGGGCTGATGCCGCAGATCGACGACCTCGACCTCTTCACGGGCTACTTCATCACGGTCTCGATCATGCCCGAGCTGCTCGCCGAGGTCGCGGACCCCGCCGCCGAGCACCTCTTCTGCCCCCTCGGCGCCGCGCCCGACGCCGCCCTCGGGGTGTGCGTGGCGGGGGAGGGGGAGTCGGCGGTGGCGCTCGGGCCCTTCTCCGCCCTCATGTCATCCAGCTGCGCCGCGGCGCACGGCGCCGCCTGCGACGAGCGCCTCACCTTCTCCGGGGAGGGCCCCGGGCAGCGCGACTACTCGGTGACGCTCCCCGCGTGGCCCCTGAGCGTCTACAAGGCGCTCCGCGGCGACGGCGTCTGCCCGCGCGGCCTGTCCCTCGACGTCGACCTCGGGCGCTGCGCGCAGCCGGCGGCGGCGGCGGAGTCGGGGCGCGATGAGGTGTTTGGGCCCTTTGGGGTGGACGTGGTGGCGCGCTGCCAGCGGGCGGGGGGCGGCAACGCCTGCGCGACGGCGCGCTGGTCCCGCGGCTTCTACCTCGGCGTGCGCTGAGGGCGTCGCCGCTGGGGACTCTTCACCACCCCTGGGGGCGAGGGTAGACCCCAGCGAGGTCGCCGGGCCACGGCGCGTCAAAGGTCATCGGCTCGCCGGTGAAGGGGTGGGGCAGGAGGAGGCGGGCGGCGTGGAGGGCGAGGCGGGGGGCGAGGGGGCGGCAGGGGCCGTAGACCCACTCGCCGAGGATGGGGTGCCCGACCTCGGCGAGGTGGACGCGAATCTGGTGGGTGCGCCCCGTAAAGAGCTCCACCTCGAGGGCGGTGGCCTCCTCGCTGCGCGCCACCACGCGGTAGCGGGTGAGCGCCCACTGCCCCTCCACCTCGCGGGGGGGCGGGGGGGGGCCGAGGGGGTGGCGGCGGCGGGTGCCCTCGGCGGAGCCGCGCTTGCCGCGCCCCGCGTCGCGCACCAGGCCGCTCGAGATGTAGCCGCCCTCCCCGAGCACGACGCCGCGCACCACGCAGCGGTAGAGGCGGCGCACGGCGTGGGCCTGCAGCCCCCGCTGCAGGGCGCGCGCGGCGGGGATGGTGCGGGCGAACACCAGCAGGCCCGAGGTGTCCTTGTCGAGGCGGTGGACCACGCGCGGGCGCCGGGGGCCGCGGCAGAGGCGGCAGGCGGCGACGAGGGCGCTCGGCTCGTCCTCGTCGGGGCCGGGGGCGCTCAGGAGGCCGGCGGGCTTGCTGAGGACGGCGATGGCGTCATCCTGAAAGACCAGTACGGCGCCTAGGGACTCGCTGCGCTTGGGGTTGGGGGCGTTCATCTCCACCGCGAGGTCGTCGCCGCGCCGCACCGGCGTCTCCCACTTGAGGGCGAGGGCGCCGTTGACGCGCACCTTGCCGGTGCTGATCAGGCGGCGCGCGGCCTTGTGGGTGAGGGCGAGCTGCGCCCGCAGGGCGGCGTCGAGCCGCCCCGCCGCCTCCGCCTTGAGCGCCGCGCCCTCGCCGAGGTGCGCGAGGGCGCTGTGGAGCTCGGGGGGGGAGTCGCTCGTGAGCGCTTCATCGTGCGCGTCGTGCGCGTCGTGCGCGTCGTGCGCGTCGTGCGCGTCGTGCGCCCTGCTTCTGTGCCGTTCAGTCATGTGCCTCGCCCTCGCCCTCAGTCGCCAGTGGAGCCCCCCACAGCGCCGCGACTCGCGCGCTCAAGGGGGAGGGGGCCGCCCCCCTCCGCGCTCCAATACACCCGATCCCCTCTACACCACAACACCGACTCGTCGCGGCGCTCAAGGGCGCTGAGGCGCACGCCGGCGTCGTGGGGCAGGGGCGCCACGGGGAGCTGGCGGGCGACGCCGTCGAGGGTGAGGTGGGCCTGCAGGGGCGAGACGCGCAGGGCGAAGGCGCTCGCGAGACTCTGGGCGAGGTGGGCGCTGAGCGCGTCGGCGAGGGCGGCGGGGGCGGCGGGGGCGGGGGCGGCGTTGAGGCGCGCGGGGGCGGCGGGGGCGGCGGGGGTCAGGAGGCGCCCCTTGAGCGCCTCGGCGTCCACGCGCCACTCGCCCACCCACCAGCGCTCGCCGTCGAGGGCGGGGGCGGCGCAGGCGGGGGCGGCGTCGAGGCGCGCGGGGGCCGCGCCGTCCGCCGCCGGGGAGGCGGGCGCGTCGGGCGGGACGATGAGCTGGCAGCCCGCGAGGGCGGCGAGGGCGGCGAGGGCGGCGAGGGCGGGGGCGCGCATGGGGGCTGCTCGGGGGGGCGCGGGGGGGGACTCGCGGGCGCGCGGCGCCCCGCTCACGCGTCGCCCCGCTCACGCGTCGCTTTGCTCACGCGTCGCTTTGCGCTTAGGCTACACGAGCGCCCCCGCGAAGCACAAGAGGCCCCGCCC
>VGTA01000571.1 GCA_016874875.1 Deltaproteobacteria bacterium
ATTGACGGAAAGAGGTCGTGGACAGCGGCGCCTCGTCGTCGCGCTGCGAGTCGACCGCCTGGATGTCTTCTCGCGGGTCAGCCTGTCGCGCGTTCGCCTTCACACCCCGCTCATCAGCTTGATCGACGGTTAAGGTCTCACTTGATGTCATGTTCATTTACCTCGTGAGCTCATGGGTGAGCAGCGGGTCATTTAGGTGACCGCTCGTCCTCAAGCGCAACGTCACGCCTGAGGCGGACAGCCACACGTCTCGCTCCTCTTGGCTCCCCCTCAGCTGCGAGAGCCAAGACCAGAGGGCGTGGCGCTCGCTGTCCGCGAGCGACTCCAGCTCGCCCTGGGGGGCGTTCGAGAGCAGGTGAGCGAGCAGGCGCGGGGTGAGGCGCAGCTTGACGCGCTCACCGGGGGCCACCTCATAGCCCGCCCAGATGAACGGTGGCGTCCAGGTCTCCTCTAGCGCCTCGCGCGCCTCTGGGGGGGGGGCCGGGAGGCGCAGCTTGAGCTGTTGACGTATGAAGCGCTCATTTGACGCGAGGGGCGCGCCCTCCCAGCGCGTCGCGTCATAGCAGAGGCGACGCCACACGAGATCCGCGGGGCTGGTAGGGAGGCTGAGGTGACGGCAGAGGCCTCTCCACAGGTCCTCGGTGTATTGATCACCTGCCCACTCATCACAGCTGAGCTGATCCGCGATATATCCAAAGCTCAGGCTAGGCTGCGCGAGCTGCTGGTCTCTGTTTGCATCCGCGTAGTGCGTCAAGAGGGCGCGCCGCAGGTCGGGTCCCTTCAGGTCTGCGTCGCGCAGCTCGCTCACAAAGCCTAACCCCGCGCAGCGACCTATGGCCTCACGATCAAGGTCGCCACTCAAGAGGCGCTCGACCAGGTTGGGGGCTGAGATGAACGCGAAATCCCCCACCTCGCGTGACAGCGCGAAGAGCTCCCCCTGCGCCTCCTCTGAGAAGATCCGGGCGCCCACCGCGTCCCGTAAGCTGAGCGGGGAATCGTCGTCAGGCGCGCGTCCCCCGGTGAGCAGATAGCTCAGGTAAGACCACAGCTGGCGCATCGTGAAGTGGGCGCCGCTCGCGCGGACGCGCTCAAGGTGCTCCATTAGGCGCTGACGCGCCAGCGCCCCCTCCGCGAGGGCCTGGACCGCCGCCTCAAAGGCTCGCCGCGTGGGCGCTGAGCAGGCATCGGGGAGCTGAGCTTGGAGCGCCGCGTTGAGCATAGGGAGCACGAAGCGCTCGCTGAGCGTGTCAACGAGTCCGAGGTCAACGATGATGAGCCCCGCCGCGCTCTCCTCCCAGGTCTCCATGAGCTGCAGGCGCTTGTGCGCCTGCGTGACCAGCGCGCGGAGGTTTTCGGGGAGCCCGACGCTCGCCTTGGAGGTGTGCTGCCAGAGGCGCTCGAGCTGGCCTCTGTTGATGGCGACGACGAGCTGCCTTCCTGCCGCTAGCGCGCCCGCGAGTCGCTCCGCGAGGAGCGCGATCGGGTCTCGAGCCCGCTCATAGACCGCGGAGGCGTCATGGACCACCTCGATGTGTGGCGGTGGGGCGCGCAGCGCTAACAGAGTCGTGAAGGTCTTCCCGTCGCCTGCGTTGCCCGTGAGGATGATATGTCGGCGCTCTTCACCCCGTCGCGCGCGGTCGAGAAGACGAAAGATGGGAGTCTCGACCTTAAGGGCGCTCACCTCTTCAGGAGAGATTCGCTCGACAACTGAGGCGCGACCATGGTATAAGGACAGCAGCAGATCGTAGCTTAACAAATATATTTCCTATCTTTATTGTGATATGCTAATAAAATAGCATATATCTTTTATTTGGTCGACCAAATTTGGATTTTTATGGAGATAACAAGCGATCAAGACAGCGAGCGCTCAGAGCTAGACGATCCCTATGACATCACCCAAGAAGAAGACCAAGACCACCAGGCGCTGAGCGCGCTCACGCGGCGCGCAGTCTATATCCCCGTCACGCTCAATCACTCTTTCTTTGAGGGGCGCGTCCGTAGCCTCGCGCGGGCCCTTAAGGGCGCAGACCGAGATGCCCTCACCGCGATCTTCGAGGAGCTCAGCGTCGCCGCAGATCGCGGAGGAGCCGCTTATGGGCTAGACGCAGACACGAGCGCCGTGTACGCCAAGGCGGCCCTGCGCGCCCTCACCCTCGCCTCTGTCTTACGCGACCTAGATGACGCGGGCTGGGAGATCTCGATCGAGGGGAACGAGCTCTACGCGCTCGCGCCGCAGTGGGGGGCGGCGCGCGACCACGCGGCGCTCATCAGCGAGAAGGCGCGCGCCCGGCGGCTCGTTGGGCCGCGGCGGGCGGCGCAGCTCGCCTCAGCAGATGTGCGCGGCTTTATTGAGGCGATGGAGCGCCCCGCGCAGGGGGCGGGCGTGGGCGCGCTGATCGCAGACGGCGCCGCGCTCGCGGCCTCCCTGGCGCGGGAGGGAGGCGCGGCGGTGCGGCCGTATCTACAGCTCGCCCGAGCCTGTGATGGGAGTGACCCTCACTCAGGACTCAGGCTCGCAGACTGCTTTCGATACTTTCGGTACTTTTGGTCTTTTCCCTATGAGACCACACCTGGGCGCCGCCTGCCGCTGCTGATCCGCGACGCAGGGCAGCCGCACCACCCCGTATGCGGCCTCCTCTGCCTCGTGAGCCCGCTGCCGCAGCTCGCCTCTCGTGACGTCAGCCTGGGCTGGTCGCCCGCGTGGCTCGAGGCGGTCGTCGCCGCCCTCGACGCCCCAGCGCGCCTCTCGGGCGAGGCCCTCGCTGATGAGCTCGCCGCCGCCTGGGCGCGCCTCGAGGTCGCCCTCACGCGCGCCCCTCGCGCGCCGCGCCCCGCGCAGCTCGCGGGTGATCTCGCGAGCCTCCTTGGCCTCCCCGAGCGCCCTCGCGACCTGAGGCGCCTGCTCAGGGTCCTGCGCGCGATGGGGCTGAGCCAAGCTCACCTCCACGCGACGAGGGTGAGGCTCGCGGCCTCCCTCATCGGGGTGGTCCGTGCGTCGCTCGAGACACTCTCCTTTGAGGACCTCGGCTGCGCCGCGCGGGACGTGTTCGCTGACCCGGAGACCCTCAAGCACCTCGATGCGCGCCGAGCGGCGCTCGAGGGCGACTGGCGGGCGCGCCGCCACTCGTCCGTGTCACCCGAGCGACAGGAGCTCGTCTTTAAGAGCAAGCGCGCCCGCAAGGCGCTCCTGATGGGCGAGGCGTGGTGGGATCTGCTCGCGCTCAGGGAGGGGCTCACGCAAAACGATGAGGCGCTCTCAGGCGCGCTGAGGTCGGCGACGTCAAGGCGCACGGGGCCGTGGGGGGAGAGCGGC
>VGTA01000572.1 GCA_016874875.1 Deltaproteobacteria bacterium
AGGGGGTCAGCTATGACGGTTTCCACTGCGGGCTGGTGGGGTGGCGCTGTGAGCCGGCGGGGAGCTTTGGGGCGGGGTGCGTGCCGGTGGAGTGAGGGGGAGTCACACAGAGGCACGACACGCCCATGACCAACACTGACCTTCATGCGCGCGCGTCGAGCCAGCTCCCGCCTGCCCTCACCCTCACGCCCCACCCCCTCGTCACCTTGCTCGTGGCGCTCACGGGGCGCCCCCGAGGCGCGCCGCGGCGGGTGGAGGTGCGCGAGGGGCAGGCGCGTGTGGTGGGGCGCTCAGAGGAGGTGCGCGCCCTCACCCTCAGCGAGCAGAGCGCCACGCGCCTAAGCCCGCGCTGGCTCGGCGTGGCGGTGGAGATCCTCGACCCGAGCGGCGCGCCGCTGCGCCTTGAGGGACTCAGCGCGGCGGGGGGCGCGCTGCTTGAGCGCCACGTGCTCCTCACGCGAGAGGCGCTCGCCGCCGCGCGGCTTGAGCGAGAGCGCCTTGAGCGTGAGCGGCTCGAGCAGGAGCGGCGTGAGCGGGAGCGCCTCGCGCGCCTCACCCCGCAGGTCGAGGCGCTGCTCCAAGCGCTCAACGTGCGCGCGCTGCTCGACGCATACCTCACGCGCCGCGACCTACAAGCGCTGCAGTCGCGCCTCAGCGCTGAGCTGCTCTCTTGCCTCCATGGCGCGCACCGCGGCGCGCTGCTCACCCCTCCCCCGGCGCCGCTCCTTGAGGCGGCACGCCTGCTCGCGCCCCTCATGCGTGACGCCGCGCTCACCGAGGAGCGCAGGCGCGCCCACAACGAGCAGATCACCGCGCGCGAGCTCAAGCGGCACAAGGGACTCTTTGACACCATCGAGGACTACCCGCTCACCCCCGACCAGCGCGCCGCGTGCGTGGTGGACGAGGTGGTCACGCTCGTGGTGGCGGGGGCGGGCACAGGCAAGACGAGCACCCTCGTGGGGCGCTGCGCGTACCTGCTCGCGAGCCAAAAGGCGCGCCCCGAGCAGGTGCTGCTCCTCGCCTACGCCGCCAAGGCGCGCGACGAGCTGAGCGAGCGCCTCGCGCGCAAGCTCGGCGAGGGCGCCACCCGCGCCGCCACCTTCCACCAGCTCGGCCTCTCCATCATCAGCGCCGTTGAGGGCAAGCGCCCCTCCCTCGCCCCCTTCGCCGGGGAGGAGCTCGAGCGCGGCAGGTACTTCCAAGAGCAGCAAGATTCGATCTTGCGAGAGGAGCCCGCGCACCGCGCCGCGCTCATAGACTTCTGCGCGCGCTACGTGAGCGCCCCCCGCAGCGAGTTTGATTTTAAGACCATCGCTGACTATTACGACTATCTGCGCTCACATAAGTTCGTGACCCTCAACGGCGAGACGGTGAAGAGCTACGGCGAGCTCCTGCTCGCCAACGAGCTGCTCTTGGCAGGCGTGCCTTATCGCTATGAGGAGGAGTTCAAGCACCCCACCGCCACCGCCGCGCGCCGCGCCTATCAGCCCGATTTTTATCTCCCCGACCACGACCTCTACATCGAGCTCTACGGGCTCGACCGCGCGGGGCGGCCAGCCCCCTTTATGGACGCGGCGAGCTACCTCGAGGGGATTCGCTGGAAGCGCGAGCTCCACGCGCAGAGCGGCACCGTCTGCCTTGAGCTCTTCTCGTATCAGGTGGGCGAGGGGACCCTCGCGCGCGAGCTCTGGCGTCTGCTCGATGCGCGCGGGGTGAGGCGCGCGCCCATAGGCGAGGCGCGCGCCCTCCAGCTCCTCAAGGCGCGCACCCTCCTCGATGGGCTGAGCGACCTGCTCGCGGATTTCGTGGGGCTCTTTAAGCTCAGCGGTCGCTCCCTCGATGACCTCAAGCGCCTGGCGCGCGCGCCCCGCACGCAGGCGTTCCTGGGGCTCTTTGAGCGTTTCTTTGCGCGCTACGAGCGCGCGCTCAAGGAGCGCGGGTGGGTAGATTTTGAGGACATGATCGCCACCGCCACGCGATATGTGCGCGAGGGGCGCTATGTGTCCCCTTACAGCTATGTGCTCGTGGACGAGTTTCAGGACATCTCGCCGGCGCGCTTCGCGCTGCTCCGCGCGCTCGTGGAGCAGCGCCCCACCCACAAGCTGTTCTGCGTGGGGGACGACTGGCAGGCGATCTATCGCTTCAGCGGCGGCGATGTGTCGCTGATGACTCGCCTCCATGAGCACGTCGACTCCATGGAGCGGGTGAGCCTTGAGCAGACATTTCGCTTTAACAGCGCGCTGCTCACGGTGGCGAGCGCTTTTGTGTCGCGGAACCCCGCGCTGCTCAAGAAGACGCTCAAGGCGCGCGAGCAGGTGCGTGAGCCGCGCGTGGAGGTGGCGTACTACAGCGCCGACGCGCGCTACCCACACCACGAGCGCCTGCGCGCCTGCCTTGAGCGGGTGGCCGCCGCCGCCGCCCGCGACTTGACGGGGCTCAAGGGTCGCCTGCCGCGCGTCTTCTTGCTCTCGCGCTACCACTTTAACCTTGAGCGTACAGAGCTCGAGGCGCTCAGGAGGAGCTTCCCGAGTCTCGGGCTCGAGCATGTCACCGCGCACGCCTCTAAGGGGCGTGAGGCTGACTATGTGGTGGTGCTCGCGCTAGAGAACCAGCTCTTTGGGTTCCCCAACCGCAAGGAGAGCGATGAGCTGATAGCGCTCGTCTTGCCGCAGGGCGAGCCCTTCCCAGACGCGGAGGAGGCGCGGCTCTTTTATGTGGCGCTCACTCGCGCGCGCCATCGGGTCTATCTGCTCGCGTCGCGGGAGTCTCCCTCTGATTTTGTCAAGCAGCTCAGAGAGGACCGCGAGCGGGTGGTAGAGGCGCCAGACGACCCCTGTCGCCCCTCCGGCGCCACCTGCCCGCGCTGCCAGACGGGCTCCCTTGAGCTCAAGAGTAGCAAAAAAGGCCCCTTTGTCTCTTGCACGCTCTACCCCGTGTGCACCTACGCCGAGGACGCCTGCGAGCGCTGCCGGGCGGGGGTGATGGCGCGCGAGGGGCTCGTGCAGCGCTGCCGCGCGCCGGGGTGTGGGCACGTGGTGGAGAGCTGCCCGCGGTGCGGTACAGGGCGCCTCTCGCGGCGCTCAGGGCGCCATGGGGACTTCATTGGGTGCAGCAACTTCTTTGGGAAGGCGCAGAGCTGTCGTTACACGAGAGACTGCTGAGGCGCCCCGCCCCCCTCAGCGCCCCACCACCCCGTGCAGATTCAAGAAGAACCTGCACCAGCTCGGGGTGAATCTGCAGCCCGAGGTCGGCGCCCTCGGGGAGGGCGGGCGCGAGGGCGACGGCGGAGGAGAGCGGGCGCACGAGGTTGG
>VGTA01000573.1 GCA_016874875.1 Deltaproteobacteria bacterium
GCGCGCGCGCCGCGCCTCGTGTTAGGGTGTGCGCACAGTGTGGACGCGGCGCCCCTCTCGCGCAAGCGTGCGCCCATCGATTGAGCGAGTCCTCTTGAGAAGATCACATGACACCCCCCCCCGGCGCCGCCCCTCGCCTGCGGGCGCGCTGGGCCGGCTAGGGGCGCTCGGCGCCCTGAGCGCGCTCGGCGCCCTGAGCGCCCCCTCGCTCTACAGCGGGGCGCTCGCGCCGCTGAGCGCCTTGGCCGCGCCCGCGGGCGATGAGCGGCGCCCTCAAACTTCGCCCAAGCGCGCACCCCCGCCCAAGCGCGCCTCCTCGCCTGCGAAGCGGGCGGCGCTCGCCGCCCCTGAGCTGCAGGAGGCGCCGGCGCTCACCGCGGCGCAGGTGGCGGAGGAGTGGCGTGAGCTCCTGAGCGGCCCCGCGCCGCAGGCCGCCCTGCAAGGGCTGCAGGCGCGCTGGGCGCTGCGTGACCTCAAGACGGGGGAGGTGTACGCCGCCGCCGGGGCGGAGGAGGTGGCGCACCCCGCCTCTAACACCAAGCTCGCCACCACCGCCGTCGCCTATGAGCTCCTCGGCCCCGACTACCGCTACCACACGCGCCTGTGGTTCGCCCCGCTCGGCGCGATGGGGCGCGCGGGCGAGGAGCCCCCCGCCGCGGGCGCCCCCCCCGCCCTCGACGGCGCCCTCTACTGGGAGGCGAGCGGGGACCCAAAGCTCACCCGCGCGCGCCTCCGCGACGCGGCGCGCGCGCTCAAGGCGGCGGGCCTGCGCCGCGTGCGCGCCCTGGTCATCAGCGACCACCGATTTACCCAGACTCCCCTCCCCCCCGGCTATGAGGACCGCCCCGAGGACGACGCCGCCTACCGCGCCGCCGCCGGGGGCGTGGGCTACGACTTCAACCGCCTCCGCGTCCAGGTGCGCCCCGGCGCCGTGGGCGCCCCCCCCCTCGTGAGCTTCTCGCCCCCCCTCCCGCGCTTCTTTGAGGTGGAGAACGCCGCCAAGACCATAGGCGAGGGCGAGGAGACGCTCACCGTCACGACGAGCGAGAGCGCGCGCGGCGGCGTGCGCGTGCGGCTGGCGGGCGCCCTGCCGAGCCTCAGGGGCGCGTCGCGCTCAAGGGCCTCACCGTGGCGCGCCGCGCCCCCAACCCCCTCCGCTTTAGCGGCGAGGCGCTGCTGTGGGCGCTGCGCGGCGCGGGCGTGGAGGTGGGCGACGGCGTGGAGGTGAGCCGGGGCGCGCTCCCGCCAGAGGGCGAGCGGCGACTCCTCCACACCGTCACCTCGGCGCCCCTGCGCGACCTCCTCCGCGACGTCAACGTGTACTCCAACAACTTTATGGCTGAGCAGACCCTCCTCACCCTCGGCCTCGAGCGCGGCGGGTTTGGGGGGTGGGAGGAGGGCCTCGCGGCGGCGCGCGCTCACCTGCGCGGCGCGCTGGGCCTGAGGGGCTTCAAGTACTCAAACGGCTCTGGGCTCTTTGGGGAGACCGCCTTGAGCGCCCGCCACATCACCGACCTCCTCATCCAGATGCACGCGCGCAGCGGCGGGCGGTTTGTGGAGCTGCTGCCGAGGAGCGCCGCCGAGGGCACCCTGCGCGCCCGCCTCCGCCGCCTGCCCCGGGGCGCCGCGCGCGCCAAGACGGGCACCCTCGACGCCGTGAGCACCCTCTGCGGGCACCTCACGCCGCGCGCCGGGGCGCCCCTCGTCTTCTGCGTGCTCATGAGCTGGCGCGAGGGCGACGCCGCCGCCGCCCGCCGCGCGCAGGACGCCGCCCTCGAGCGCGCTTGGCGCCTAACGCGCTGATCTGATATTCATAGTATTCGCAGATCGTAGCAGCTCACTCACAGCCGCTCCCATCCTTGACCCGCCCCCATCCCTGGCTCAGCCCCCTTCCGCTCATCTCAGAGGAGATAACTCATGGCAGCCCTAGACCCAATCGCGCTCAGCGAGCGCGGCGCCAAGCAACACATGATGGTGAGCGAGCTCACCGTGACGCTCTCGTGGCGCGCGCAGGTGGACCTCGACCTCATGGCCTTCTACCGCACCAAGTCCGGTGACGTGGGCGCCGTGCACTCCCCCCTCTACTCGTCCAAGAGCGCCGCCGGCGCCCTCGACGCCTTCCCGTTTATGCAGCTCGGCGAGGACGCCGGCGTGGTCGCGCGCAAGCGCGGCGACGGCTCGGAGAAGCGCGAGACGCTCAAGATTAAGCGCCTCGACGACATCGCCGAGCTCTACCTCGTGGCGATGAACTTCACCGACGCCGCCCGCAACCACGCGAGCGCCTTTGTGGAGTTTGACGGTCAGGTGCAGATCGAGGCGCGCGACGGCCAGCGCGTCACCGTGGTGCTCGCCTCCAAGGAGCAGGGCGCCGCGGCGGTGTTCGCGCGCATCGAGCACAGCAACGCCCTCATCGGCCCCGTCCTCCACAACGAGAGCCGCGTCCTCACCCTCGACGCCCTGCGCGCGCAGCTCCCCGGCGCCAAGGACCTCTCGCTGGCGAGCAAGCTGCTCTTGCAGTCCAAGGGCGACTCCGCGCCCCTGCTCGACGCCAGCGGCGTGGTGCGCGCCACCCTGCGCTGGAGGGCGAGCGTGGACCTCGACCTCCACTGCTTCTACACCCTCAAGCCCGAGCGCCCCAGCGGCGGCGGCGGCTTCTTCAGCAAGCTGTTTGGCGGCGGCGAGCCCGCGCCCGCCGCCCCCGGCGAGAGCGGCCACGTCTATTTCCGCCAGCGCGGCGCCCTCGCCGAGGCCCCCTTCGTCTTCCTCGACAAGGACTCCGGCATCGGCGACCGCGGCGGCGACAACGAGGAGAACATCGCCTTTGGCAAGGTGGAGCGCCTAGAGCAGGCCATCATCGTCGCCAACATCTTCAACAAGCCCAACGCCAGCTTCGGCAGCTATGACGGCTCGGTCATTCTGCGCGCGGGGGGCCAAGAGATCGAGGTCCCCCTCACGGAGCGCGCCCCCGGGGCGTGGTGCATCATCGCGCAGATCGATAACCGCGGCGCCGTGCCCACCATCGTCAACATCAACCAGACGCAGACGACGCGCCCAGAGCTGCCCCTGAGCTGAGCGCCCTGAGATAAAACGCCCTGAGATAAAACGCCCTGAGATAAAACGCCCTGAGATAAAACGCCCTTGCGCGGAATAACCCCTCGCCGCCCGCAGGTCTCAGGGCGCGCCCCGGCCGCCTAGGGCGCTCGGCGCGTGAGGCGCTCCACGCGCCTCGCTTGACCTGCTGATCATCGTTGACACCAGCTGATCATCGTTGACATAGGCGAGCGTCGCGCGTAGCTTCAAGCCAT
>VGTA01000574.1 GCA_016874875.1 Deltaproteobacteria bacterium
CGAGTTTGACCTCGACGACGACGACCTCGACCTCTCGCTCTCCGCCGTGTCCTCCACCCCGCCGGCGCAGCGCTCGCCCGCCCCGCAGCCCGTGGCGCCCACCCCGGACGATGAGGATGACCTCGTCTTTGTGCAGGAGGGCAGCCAAGTGGAGATCGACTTTGACGACGAGTCCGACCTGTCCGACGAGAGCGGCGAGGGCGCTGTGCTGAGCGGCCCCCCGCGGGAGCTGGAGGCGGAGAACGCCACGCGCACCCCCTCGCCTCTCGCGGACGGAGGGGGGGATGGCGGCGAGCGGGGCGGGGCGCAGGAGTGAGCGGTATGCGCGTCGTGGACCTCATTGAGCTCAAGCGCGACGGCAAGGCGCTCCCGCGCGCCGAGGTGCGCGGGCTCTTTCGCGCCTTCCTCGCCGGCGAGGTGGAGGACTACCAGCTGAGCGCCCTCCTGATGGCGATCTTCTTTCGGGGCATGGAGGGCGAGGAGCTGGTGGGGTGGACCGAGGAGATGATGCGCTCGGGGGACACCTTTGATTTCTCTCACCTCCCCGGCCACAAGGTGGACAAGCACAGCACGGGGGGCGTGGGCGACAAGGTGAGCCTCCCCCTCGCGCCCCTCCTCGGCGCGTGCGGGCTGGTGGTGCCCATGATCAGCGGGCGGGGGCTGGGGCACACGGGCGGCACCCTCGACAAGCTCGAGAGCGTCGCCGGCTTCAACACCCAGCAGAGCGCGGAGGGTTTTGAGCGCCTCCTGCGCGAGGTGGGCGTAGGGCTGATCGGGCAGACGCCCTCCATCGTGCCCGTGGACCGCAAGCTCTACGCCCTGCGCGACGTCACCGCCACCGTGCCCTCGGTGCCGCTCATCGCTAGCTCCATCATGTCCAAGAAGCTCGCCGAGGGCTCGGAGCGCCTGGTGCTCGACGTCAAGGTGGGGCGCGGCGCCTTTATGCGGACCCGCGACGACGCGCGCCTGCTCGCGCAGACCTGCATCCGCCTCGGGCACGGCATGGGGCGCGACGTGCGCGCTCTCCTCACGCAGATGGACCAGCCGCTCGGCGTGATGGTGGGCAACGCCCTCGAGGTGCGCGAGACGCTCGACGTGCTGCGCGGCGCGGGCCCCGCCGACACGCGCGCCCTCACGCTCCGCCTCGCCGAGGAGCTCTTGGCGATGTGCGGGCTCGACCCGACGCTCGCGCGCGAGCGCCTCGACTCGGGCGCCGCCCTCGCGCGCTTCTATGACGTGGTGGCGGCGCACGGGGGCGACCGGCGCGCGGTGGAGGACCCCCGCCGCCTGCCCACCGCCCCCCACCGCGCGCCCCTCCTCGCGCCGCGCGACGGCTATGTGAGCGCCCTCGACGCCCTCAAGGTGGGGCACGCCGCCGTGGTGCTCGGGGCGGGGCGCGCGGTGGCGTCCGACGCGGTGGACCCCCGCGTGGGCTTTGAGCTCGTGGCCAAGGTGGGCGACAGGGTGGCGCGCGGGGAGCCGCTGGCGTGGGTGGAGCACGCCGAGCGGGGCTATGAGGAGGCGGCGGCGGAGCTCCTGAGCGCCTACGAGTGGTCGGACGAGCCCGTGCCGCCGCCGGCGCTCATCTACGAGCGCGTCACGGTGGACGGCGCCGCCCCCTACGCGCCTCTCTGCTGAGCGCGGGCGCCGTGCGGCCGCCCGCCCTGCCCGCCCTGCCCGCCCTCGTCGCGGGCGCGGGCGCCTACGTCGCGCTCTTGAGCGACCTCACCCCCGGCCTGCACTGGCACGACACGGCGGAGTGGGCGGGCGCCGGGCGCGCGCTCGCCCTCGCGCACCCCCCCGGGCACCCGGTGGCGCTGCTGTCGATTCACGCCGCGCAGCTCCTGCCCTGGCTCGACGCGGCGGGGCGGGCGGCGTTGGCGAGCGCCCTGTGGACCGCCCTCGGCGCCGCCGCCGTCGCCGACCTCGCGTGGTCGCTGCTGGCGGCGCGGCGCGGGGCGCCGAGCACGGCGCCGAGCGCTGCGCTGAGCGCGGCCGTGGCCGCCACCCTCGCCGGCTGGCTCTACTGCGCGCTGCCGCTCGTGTGGCAGCAGGGGACGCGCGCGGAGGTCTACGCGGCGCAGGGGGCGCTCGCCGCCGTGGCGCTGGCGCTCTGGGCGCGACACCTGCGCGACGGGGACGCGCGCCCTCTCTACGGCGCCGCCCTCGCCCTGGGGCTGAGCGGCGCTAACCACACCCTGCTCGCCGCCGCCGTGGCGCTCCCCGCGCTCGGCTGGGGCGCGGCACGGCGCCTCTCGGCGCGGCTGTGGGCGGGGCTGGGCGCCTGCGCCCTCGCGGGCCTCGCGCCCTACGCCCTCTTGCCGCTGCGGGGGCGCGCGGGGGGGCCGGTGGGGTGGGGGTGGGTAGACTCGTGGGCGAGCTTTGTGGACACGGTCCTCGCGCGGGTGTGGCAGCGGCAGGTGGCGGCGCGCTTTGAGGAGGTGGACTGGGGGGGCAACGTGGCGCGGCTGGTGGCGTTCTTGTGGGCGCAGGTGGGGGCGGGGGTGGGGCTGCTCGCGGTGACGGCGCTCGCGCTGGCGGCGGCGCGGTGGGCGCGGGCGCGGGATGAGGAGGCGGGCGCCGCGCTCACCCTCGCCGGCGGGTGCCTCTCGGTGGGACTCACGCAGGTCGCCTACCCCTTCCTCACCGTCAACCCCGACTTCAGCGGCTACCTCGCCGCCGGGGCGGCGGCGGGGGTGGCGCTGCTCGCCCTCGCCGCCGCCCGCCTCCACCCCCTCGCCGCCCCCCTGCTCCTCGCCGCGCTCTTGGCCGGCGCCGCGCGCGCCCCCCGCCCCCACGGCGGCGCGGGGGCGCACGGCGCTGAGGCGTGGGCGCGCGCGCTCAGCGAGGAGGTGCCCGCCGGCGGCGCGCTCTGGGCGGCGCACTACTCCACGCACTTCCTCTTGACGGGGCTGTGGGCGACGGAGGGGTGGCGGGGGGACGTGGGCTACGTGTTCCGCGGGTATCGCGCGGAGCCGTGGGCGGCGGCGCGCCTCGCGCGCCCCGAGGCGGAGGGGCTCGGGTGGCGCCACCCCCTGTCCGGGGCGCGCCCCGAGGAGGACCCGCGCGCCCGATTTGAGGTCTCGGGGCCCCTCGATCCCCTGCCGGCGTTGGCGGCGCGCGCGCGGGCGGTGGGGCTCACCTGGGCGCTCTCCCCCGCCGGGGTCCCGGCCTCCCTCGCCGCGCTCCGCGCGCGCTGGGCGGCGGGCGCGGCGGGGGCGGGGCGCTTGGATGTGGACACCTGCTACGCGTGGGCGCTCTACCATGAGGCGCACGCGGCGTGGCTCTCGGCGGGGGGAGCGCT
>VGTA01000575.1 GCA_016874875.1 Deltaproteobacteria bacterium
TGAGGAGGAGGGGCGGGCGCGGCGGGGGGCGGGCGCGGGGGGGGCGGACGGGGGCGGCGGTGAGGACCTCGGGGACCGCTGGTGGGAGCGGGTGGTGGAGAGCCGCGGGGAGCTCACGGGGGATGAGGCGCTGCGCCACTTCTCGTCGCTCCACGCGCTGATGTGTGACCTCCGCGCGGAGGTGGACGCGGCGGAGGCGGGGGGCGCCCCCCTGCGCTCGGCGGAGGCGCGGCGCCTTGAGGCGCTGCGCGAGGCGTCGATGCGCGCCCTCGTCCGCAAGGAGGGCAAGGGCTGCGCGCGGGTGGCGGTGGTGTGTGGGGCCTGGCACACCCCCGCCCTCGCCCGCGCGGTGAAGCCCGCCGATGACGCCGCGCTCCTCAAGGGCCTCCCCAAGGAGAGGGTGGAGGTCACGTGGGCGCCGTGGAGCGAGGCGCGGCTGGCGCAGGGGGCGGGCTACGGGGCGGGGGTGCTCTCGCCGGCGTGGTGCCGCTACCTGTGGCGCTACCCCTCGCCGCGCGCCTTCTCGCAGGCGTGGCTGGTGGACGCCGCGCGCCTCCTCCGCGCGGAGGGCCTAGACGCGTCGAGCGCGCACGCCATCGAGGCGGCGCGCCTCGCGGAGCAGCTCGCGGCGCTGCGCGGGCACGCCTGCCCCGACCTCTATGACCTCCTCGACGCCCTCGAGGCCGCCTTTGGGCTCACGCAGCGCCGACCGCTCGCGCTGATTCGGGCGCGCCTCGTGCGCGGGGATGAGGTGGGCGCGGTGCCGCAGGGCGCCCTCTTGCACCCGCTCGTCCTCGACTTTGAGGCGCAGGCCCGGTCGCTCAAGCTCAAGCTGACGGACGAGCCCAAGGCGGTCCGCCTCGACCTGCGCGACCCCTTCCATCAGCGCAAGAGCGCCTTCCTGCACCAGCTGACGCTGCTGGCCGTGCCCCTCGGCGAGCTGAGCGCGCGCCACGGGCGGGCGGTGCGCGGGAGCGCGCAGGAGGAGTGGAGCGTGGCGTGGCGCCCAGATGGCGTGATGGGGCTCATCGACGCGGGGGTGTACGGCGACACGGTGGAGGCGGCGGCGGCGGAGCGGGTGCGGCAGCTGGCGGAGGGGGGGGCGGCGGCGGCGGACCCCGCGGCGGTGACGCGGGGGCGGGCGCGGGGGGCGGCGGGGGGGCTCACCCTCAGCGCCCTCTGCGCGCTCCTCGACTCCGCCCTGCGCGCCCGCCTCCCGCGCGCCCTGCCGCCCCTCCTGCGCGCCGTGGGGGACGAGGCGGCGCTCACGCGCGACCTCGAGCAGCTCCTCGACGCGCTCCCCGCGCTCATCTGGACCTACCGCTACCGCGAGAGCGCGGGGGGGGGCGTGTCGCTCGAGGCGCTCCCGCCCGTGATCGACGCCCTCGCGCCGCGCGCCTGCGTGGCCCTCCCCGACGCGTGCGTGGGCGCGCCCGACGAGGCCGCCAACGCGCTCGCCGCTCGCCTGCTCGCGCTCCACCGCGCGCTCCTCACCGCGGGGGAGGCGCCGCACCTGCGGGCGGGGCGCGAGCGGTGGCGCGAGGCGGCGCTGGAGGTGGTGTGGCGCGCGCGGGCACACCCCCGCCTCCGCGGACTCGCCGCGCGCCTCGCCCACGACCAGGGCTGGCTCAGCGACGCCGAGCGCCTCCGCCTCACGCGCGTGGCGCTCAGCCCCCTCGAGGAGCCCGCCCGCGCCGCCGGGTGGCTCGAGGGCTTCCTCACGGGCGGGGGGCTGCTCTTGGTGTACTCGCGCCCCCTCCGCGCCCTCCTCGACGCGTGGGTGTGCGCGCTGTCGGCGGAGGCGTTCGTGGCGCTCTTGCCCCTGCTCCGCCGCGCCTTCGCCGCCTTCTCGCTCTCAGAGAATCGCCAGCTCGGCGCGGCGCTCGCGGGCGACGCGGGCGGCGCGGGGCTCATCGAGGGGGCGCTCGCCGCCGCCGTGAGCGTGGCGGGGGCCCCCGTGGACGCCGCGCGCCTCGCGCGCCTCCTCAGCCCCTCCTCCAGCGCCCTCGTCGCGCTGCGCCTCGCCGCGCCCCCCTGGAGCTGCCCATGACGCCCCCGCCCCCGCCCCCGCCCTCCCGCCGCGACCTCGACGAGCGCGCCCGCCGCTGGCGCCTCATCCTCGGGGGCGCGGAGGCGCTCCGGGCGGGCGCCGCCTGCGCCCCGAGTCCCCTCGACGCCTGGGGCGACCTCCTCGGCGGCGAGGACCGCGCCATGGACGAGGTGCTCACCGCCCTCTACGGCGTGGGCCAGGGGGCGCCGCTCAAGAAGGGCGCGGACCTCTCCGACTCTTCGCCCAAGGTGGCGCGCTGGCTCGGTGACCTGCGGCGCCTGTTCCCGCACGGGGTGGCGGAGGTGATGCAGCGCGACGCGCTCGGGCGCCTCAACCTGCACGCGGTCTTGGCGCAGCCGGAGCTGGCGGCGCTGGTGGAGCCCAACGTGGCCATCGTGGCGCAGCTCATCTCGCTGTCGTCGGTGGTGCCGGAGGAGTCCAAGGCGGCGGCGCGCGCCCTCGTGCGCCGCGTGGTGGACGACCTCCTCCGCCGCTTTCAGGAGCCCCTGCGCGCGAGCGTGACCGGGAGTCTCTGCCGCCAGTCGCGCAACCCCCGCCCCAGGCACGCAGAGATCGACTGGCACCGCACGATTCGCCTCAACCTCCGCCACTACCAGCGCGACCTCAAGGCGCTCGTCCCGGAGCGCCGCGTGGGGTTTGGGCGCAAGCGGAGCCAGCTCAAGGACGTGCTCGTGTGCGTGGACCAGAGCGGCTCGATGGCCACGTCGCTGGTGTACTCGGCCGTCTTTGGGGCGGTGCTGTGCTCGCTGCCCGCCCTCCGGACGCGGGTGGTGGTGTTCGACACCTCGGTGGTGGACCTCACGGAGCAGGTGGAGGACCCCGCCGAGCTGCTCTTTGGGGTGCAGCTCGGCGGGGGCACCGACATCCACCTCGCCCTCACCTACTGCCAGCAGCAGGTGTCGCGCCCCGCCGACACGCTGCTCGTGCTGGTGAGCGACCTCTATGAGGGCGGTGACCGCGAGGGGCTGCTGGCGCGCGCCGCGCAGCTCATCGCCTCGGGGGTGCGGCTCATCTGCCTCCTCGCCCTGAGCGACGAGGGGACTCCGAGCTATGACGCGGGGGTGGCGCGCGCCCTCGCCGCCCTGGGGGTGCCGGCGTTCGGCTGTACGCCCGACCTGTTCCCGGAGCTCATGGGCGCGGCGCTCCGCGGGGATGACCTGGCGGCGTGGGCGGCGAGGCGCGAGGTGCGCCTGGCGGCGCCGCTCGGCGGGGGGGGCTGAGCG
>VGTA01000576.1 GCA_016874875.1 Deltaproteobacteria bacterium
TATGAGGCAGCGCTCGGCCTCCGCCTCGGCGTCTACCAGTTCAACACCTGCAAGAGCGCCGACCCCGAGCACCCGCCGCACGAGCTCACGAGCGTGGAGCTCATCGACACCCCGCTCAGCGCCGCCCCCGCCGCCGCCGACGACGCCGCCGCCGCCCCCGCCGCCGCCGCCGCCGCCGACGCCCTCGCGCGCGCCGAGATCACCGCCGCCGCCGTCAAGCTCGCCCGCGACCTCGTCAACGAGCCCCCCAACATCTGCACCCCCGAGCGCCTCGCCGGCGTAGCGCGCGACCTCGCCGCCTTTGAGGGCGTGGGCGTCAAGGTGCTCGGGCGCGCCGAGATCGAGGCGCTCGGCATGGGCGGCCTCGTGGCCGTCAGCCAGGGCGCCACGCGCGAGCCGCGCTTTATCCACGTCCACTACCGCCCCGCGCTCCCCGAGGGCGTCGCCCCGAGGGGCTCCCTCGCCTTGATCGGCAAGGGCCTCACCTTCGACAGCGGCGGCCTGAGCCTCAAGCCGCCCAAGTCCCAAGAGGACATGCACATCGACATGGGCGGCGCCGCCGCCGTCCTCGGGGCGCTCTGGGCGCTCGTGCGCCTCCGCCCCGACGTGGAGCTCCACGGGGTGGTGGGCGCCTGCGAGAACATGCCCGACGGCAACAGCTTCCGCCCCAGCGACATCCTCACCATGTACAGCAAGAAGACGGTGGAGGTGCTCAACACCGACGCGGAGGGCCGCCTGGTCTTAGCCGACGCGCTCCACTACGCCGCGCAGCTCAAGCCCGACGCGATGGTGGACCTCGCCACCCTCACCGGCGCGTGCATGGTGGGCCTCGGCACCAACTACTGTGGCCTCTTGAGCGACGACGACGCCCTCGCCGCCACGCTCCTCGCCGCCGGCGACGCCGCCCAAGAGAAGCTGTGGCGCCTCCCCCTCGACGAGGGCCTCGCCGACACGCTCAAGAGCAAGCGCGCCGACCTCACCAACCTCGGCGGCCCCTACGGCGGCGCCATCACCGCGGCCCTCTTCCTCAAGCACTTCAAGGGCGACCGCCGCTGGGCGCACCTCGACATCGCCGCCCCCACCACCGCCTCCAAGGACAAGGGCGCCACGAGCGCCGGCGCCACTGGCTTTGGCGTGCTCACCCTCATCGAGCTCGCGCGCTCCTTTGAGCGTCCCCTCCCCCCCCCGAAAGATCACGCATCCCTATGAACCAAGGACCCATTTTTGAAGGTCAGCGCATCGCGATACTCGTCGACACCGCCAACATGTACCACAGCGCCAAGAGCCGCTTTCAGGGCCGCCTCGACTACAAGCGCCTCATGGAGCTGATCGTCCGCGAGCGCAAGCTGGTGCGCGCCCTCGCCTTTGTGGAGAGGAGCGAGGACGTGGAGGTGACCCCCTTCATCGACGCCCTGCGCACCGTGGGTTTTGAGACGCGCGTCAAGGTCATCCGCCGCCACGCCGACAACCGAGTCCGGGGCGGGGACTGGGACGTGGGCATCGCGCTCCACGCGGCGCAGCTCGCCCCCAAGGTGGACTGCGTCGCCCTCGTCACCGGCGACGGGGCCTTCACCGACCTCGTCGATTTCTTGTCGCACGGCGGACTGCGCACCGAGGTCTACGCCTTTGAGGGGTGCGTCTCCTCCGACCTCGTCCACCGCGCGGACGTGTGGCACGCCATCGACGAAAACTGGCTAATGGACCGCTGAGGGGCGCGGCGATGAGCGCGCGCGCCCACGGCGCCGAGGCGCGCGCCCTCGCCGTCGGCGCCCTCTGCCTGCTCGCGCCGCTCGCCGTCGGCGGCGCGCCCGCCTGGTCCCAGGCGACCCTCTCGCTCCTCGCCGCCGCCGCCGCTCTGCAGCTCAGCGCCGCGGCGCGTTCGCGCGGGGGCGCGCGTCTCGCGTCCCCCGGCGCGATGTGGCTCGCCGGCCCGCTCCTCAGCCTCGCCGGCGCCCTCCTCAGCCTCGCGCCGCTGCGCTGGCTGCGCCCCCACCTGAGCGTCGAGGGCGCCGCCGCGCTCGACGCGCTCACCGACCCCCTCGACGCCGCCGCGCTCGGCGCGCCGCTCTGGGGCGGCGCCACCCTCACCCCAGTGGAGACGCTCTCGTGGGCGGCGCTGCAGGCCACCTTCTGCCTCACCGCCTACCTCGCCTACCACCTCCACCCCCACCGCCTGCGCGCCCTGCAGGCGCTCGCCCTCGCCGGCCCCGCCCTCACGCTCTACGGCCTCACCCACGAGGCGCTCGATCTACGCGCGCTCTACGGCGCCTACGCCAGCGCCGACCGCGCCGCGCTCACGGGGTTCGTCACCCCCATCATCAACCACAACAGCGCCGCCTCGCTGATGCTGCTCAGCGGCCTCGTCGCCCTCGGTCTCAGCGCAACGCGCCGCCCCGCCTGGGCGCTGTGCGCCGCCCTGAGCGCGCTTGGCGTGTGGCGCTGCGAGGCGCGGGCGGCGGTGGGTGTGGGCGTGGCGGCGCTCGGCGCGCTCGCCTGCCTGCACCCGCCCGCGCCGCTGCGCGCCCTCGGAGCGCGGGGCGCGCGCGCCGCCGCGCTGCTCGCCGCCGCCGCCGCCCTCGCCCTCACGGCGTGGTGGGCGCGCGCCAGCCACCTCGCCATCGAGGCCACGGCGAGCTGGTCCACCCCCTCCCCCTACCCCCGCCTCCAGGTGTGGCGAGACGCCCTCTCGCTCGCGCAGGAGCGCTGGGCGCTCGGCGTTGGGCGCGGCGCGTTCGGCGAAGCCTTCACGCGCCACCAGCGCTTCAGCCACAGGCAGTGGATCTCCCACGTGGAGAGCCACCCCCTAGAGCAGCTGCTCGAGGGGGGCGCCCTCGGCCTGCTCGGCGGCGCGCTGCTGCCGGCGGTGGCGTGGCTCGCCTGGCGCGCGAGGGCGCGGGGCGAGGCGCACGCCGCCGCCACCGCCCTCTGGCTCGGCCTCGGCGCCGTCGGTGCCCACCAGTGCTTTGATTTTGGCCTCAACCAGGCTGGCCTCGCCCTCCCGGTCGCCGTGGGCTGGGGGGCGCTGTGGAGCTACATCGCCCCCGCTCCGCCCCCCCACAAGCGCCCGCGGCGCCCCCCCCGCGCCCTCACCGCCGCCGCGCTCCTGAGCGCCCTCACCGCCGCCCTCGCCCTCGCCGCCAGCCCCCACCAGCTGCGGCCCACGCTCCGAGCGCTCGCCGCCCTGCCCGACCCTGACGAGCGCGCCGCGCGCGCCGCGCGCGCCCTCGGCCACCACCCCACCAGCGCCCACATCACCCAGCGCGCCGCCCTCGGCCACGCCGCCGCCCTGGGCCT
>VGTA01000577.1 GCA_016874875.1 Deltaproteobacteria bacterium
CGGGCGGCGGCGCGGAGGCGGGTGTCGCGGTGGGCGAGGGGCCAGGGGTCCCAGGGGGCGCGGAGGGCGCTGAGGGGGCTAGCGGCGCGCCAGTCGCCGCGGGCGCTGAGGCGCGCGCCGCCGAGGGCGAGGGCGCCGCGCCCCCAGAGCGCCAGGGGGGCGGCGGGGTCGCGCCCGCCCCCCGCGGCACCCCCCAGCGCGATTCGCCCCGCCGCGCCCTCGGCGCCCGCCTCGAGCTGCGCGAGGGGGGCGAGGGCGTGGGGGGCGAGGGCATGGGGGGCGAGGGCGTGAGGGGCGAGGGCGTGGGGGGCGAGGGGGTCGGGGGCGAGGGCGGCGAGCGTGAGCGCGAGGGAGAGCGGCGCCGCGGGAGGGAGGCGCCAGCCGAGGGCGCCGAGGGCGGCGCCGGCGCCCCCCCACGCGGGCAGGCGGGCGAGGGTGAGCGCGCCCTCCCCCGCCCCCCCCCAGGCGAGGCGGGCGCGGACGCCGTCGCCCCAGAGGCGCCACGGCCCGAGCGCGAGGGGCGCCCGCCCCACGAGCGCCTCATGGCGCGGGCCGGTGAGCGTGAGGGCGAGGGTGGAGAGCCAGTGCGCGTGGAGTCCATCGAGGCGCGCGCCCTGCGGCGGGCGGGCGTCGCGCGTGAGGTCATTGAGGCTCACCCCCTCCCCATCGAGGCGGAGCGCCCCCGCCGCCCCCTCCCCGAGCGCGAGGCGCGCGCGCCAGGACTGCGAGAGCGCCACGTCCCCGCCGGCGAACGTGGCGGCGTCCGCGCGGAGGGTCAAGGAGAGGGGCGCGGCGCCCTCCTCAGCGCCCCGCGCCGCCCCCTGCGCCGCGCGCCCCACCCCAGCGGGCAGCGAGAGCGCCACGGCGCGCGCCTCCCCCTCCGCCACCCACACCGCCCGCCCCGCGCTCACCTCACCGCGCCGCACCTCCACCCACCGCAGCCCCGGCGCCACCTGCGCGGCGGGCGCCGGCGCACGCCCCACGAGCCGCCCGTCCACCCAGACGCTCGCCCCGTAGTCGGGGGTGAGCACGCGCAGGGAGGCGGGCGCCCCCGCGCGCGCGATAGGCGGCGCGGCGGGCGGCGCGGCGGGCGTCTCGGGAGCGGCGGGGGCGGCGAGGGCAGCGGGGGCGCTGAGGGCGGCGCTGAGGGCGGCGCTGAGGGCGGCGCTGAGGGCGGCGGCGCTGAGGGCGACGCTGAGGGCGGCGGCGCGGAAGGCGGCGCTGAGGGCGGCGTCACTGAGGGCGGCGCTGAGGGCGGGGCGCGGGACGCGGGGCGCGGGGCGCGCAACTGAGGAATTCTCTTGCTCAAAGGGGCTCACTCGCCACATCCTCCTTCGCCTGCGCCCGCTCGCGCTCTTGATGTGCGCCCCTCGCGCGCGGCTCAACACCACCCGCTCCCCCTAGGAGGATATCATGCTCATCGGGCTCCCCAAGGAAATCAAGAACCACGAGTATCGCGTGGGTATGATCCCCAACCACGTGCGCGCGCTCACGGGGCGCGGGCACGAGGTGTGGGTGCAGCGCGGGGCGGGGGCGGGGAGCGGCTTTGATGACGAATCCTACGCCGCCGCCGGCGCGCGCCTGGTGGACTCCGCCGCCGAGGTGTGGACCAACGCGGCGATGATCGTCAAGGTCAAGGAGCCCGTGGCGAGCGAGTATGACCTCATGCAGGAGGGGCAGCTCATCTACACCTACCTCCACCTCGCGGCGGACCCCACGCTCACCGAGCAGCTCCTCAAGCGGCGCGTGAGCGGCGTGGCCTACGAGACCATCGAGCTCGCCAACGGGCACCTCCCCCTCCTCGCGCCCATGAGCCAGGTGGCGGGGCGCATGGCGACGCAGGTGGGGGCGCAGTACCTGCAGCGCGAGAAGGGCGGCAAGGGCGTGCTCTTGGGCGGCGTGCCCGGGGTGCGCAAGGGGCGCGTGGTGATTCTGGGCGGCGGCGTGGTGGGGGCGCAGGCGGCCACCATCGCCCTCGGCATGGGGGCGGACGTGCGCATCCTCGACGTGAACGCCAAGCGCCTCGAGGAGCTCGACCTGCTCTTTGAGGGGCGCGTGCAGACGCTCTACAGCGACCCCTACACCATCGCCGAGCAGGTGCGCGGCGCCGACCTCGTGATCGGGGCGGTGCTGATCGCCGGCGCCAAGGCGCCCACGCTGGTGAGCCGCAAGCTGATCGGCGAGATGGAGCCCGGGTCGGTGGTGGTGGACGTGGCGGTGGACCAGGGCGGCTGCATCGAGACGTGCCACGCCACCACTCACGATAATCCCACCTTCGTGGTGGACGGGGTGATTCACTACTGCGTGGCCAACATGCCCGGCGCGGTGTCGCGCACGAGCACCCTCGCCCTCAACGCCGTCACCCGCCCCTACCTCCTCGACCTCGTGGACAAGGGCCTCGAGGGGGCGTGCAAGGCGGACCCGGCGCTGATGTTGGGGCTCAACACCTACGCGGGGCGCTGCACCCACAAGGCGGTGGCGGAGTCGCTGGGCTACGCCTACGAGCCGCTGGTCTGAGGGGCGCGGCTCTGAGGGAGGCTGCGAGGCGCGGCGCGCGGGGGCGGAGAGGCGGGCGAGGGGGGCGAGGGGGGCTGCGCGCCGCCGTGCGCGCCGCCGTGCGCGCCGCCCTGTGCGCCGCCCTGTGCGCCGCCTGCGGGGGGGGGCGCCCCGCGCCGCCGCTCGCCGCCGTCGCCTCTTCGCCCGCGCCGCCGCCCGCGCCGCCCCCCTGCCCGCCCCCGCTCTCCGCCGCCGTCCGCGGCGCGCTCACCGAGGCGCTGGGGCTGCCGCCGCCGGCGGCGGGGCGGGGCGGGCGGGGCTGGCGGGTGGCGCAGGCGGGCGAGGTGTGGAGCGCGGCGGGGCGCTGGGGGTGGCGTTGGCTGTCGCCGCCCCCCGAGGGCGCGCCCGCCGCCCCGCGCCCCGCGCCCCCCGCCGGCGCCTGCGCCCACCGCCTCACGCTCCGCCCCCCGCCCGGCGGCGGCGACGCCGGGGCGCCGCTGTGGGCGCTTGAGCGCTGGAGCGCGCCCCCCGCGGCCCTCGAGGCGCTCGGGGCGGGGCGCGCGCACCCGCGCTACCCCACGCAGCTCCACGCGCTCATGGTCAGCGGCGCCGTCCACGCCGCGGCGCCCGCCCCCGCCCTCCGCGCCGCCGGCCTCCGCCCGCCCCTGACGCCCTCCGCGGAGGGGGCGCTGGCGCGGGCGCTCGCGAGGGTGCCCGGGGGTGTGGGGGGGGTCGCGGGCGCGGGGCGAGGGGGCTGCCCTCTGGGTGAGGCGCTGGCGCTCGATTCGGGCGGCT